>CALIEL010000197.1 GCA_938022235.1 Oribacterium parvum | reverse complement strand
GAAGAACATATTCCTCGCAGAATTCATCCTGAATATGCTCGATATACAGTTTCTCCGCTCCGGACAGCTTCGCCCGTTCCGGAAGGTCGGAAAGCTCCTCTTCCTGCCCCACATCCACGCAGACACAAACGACCTTATAGCCAAAATTCTCCTTCAGCCAAGGAATAATGGCAGTGGTATCCAGACCTCCGGAATAAGCCAGAATAATCTTCTCCCCCTTGGTATTTCCCTCCGGTATCATGCTTCCCATATTGACTCCTTTCAAAAATCCATCTTCTCCAAAAACGCTGCTCCAAGCTTAAGACCAGCTTAGAATAATAGATATTTATTCAGATGTCAAGCATATTTATTCATTTATTTCTGTTTTTATTCTTCATTTGTGAATATTAATGCCATTTAACCCCTTTGATATACACATATATTCATTAATCATCTTACTATTTAATGTTGAGTAAATGAGATGCTGCACATTACTGTAAGCTATACTCCTTATGAATAAAAATAGAAGATGTAAAAACAAAATAATCTAGCGTCTTTATGCATAATAGCTTCAAAATATGGGGTAGTCTGAGCCCGTGGGTACTTGCGAAAAACAAAGGTACTGCAGTTTTTCGCTTAGTATCCCCTACGTGGCGAAGCTAGCAAGAGCGTGCCCCAATTTTGAAGCTATTATGCATAAAGATAATTTAAATTTTACATCTTCATTTTTATTAATCCCAAAGCGCTCCGGGAGCTCCTTTGGTCTTCCTGTTCTTTACGCAGCTTTCCAGAGAAATAGCATCATAGATATCCTCTTCCACTAAATCGGAAAACTTCCTGTACTCTTCCAAGGAAAGCTCTTCCAAATCCTTTCCTTCCTTCTCACAGTACAAAACCAACTCTCCCACAACACCGTGGGCAGTACGGAAGGGCATGCCTTTTTTCACCAGATAATCTGCCACATCCGTAGCATTGCTGAAGCCCTTTTTCGCGCTTTCCCGAAGGCGTTCCAAACGGAATTCCATGCTGTCCAGCATTTTCGCCATGACGCGAAGACAAAATTGCAGGGTATCCATACTGTCGAAGGCCACCTCCTTATCCTCCTGCATATCCTTGTTATAGGCCAGGGGCAGTCCCTTCATGGTGGTCAGAAGAGAAAAGAGATTGCCGTAAACCCTTCCGGTTTTTCCCCGAATCAACTCCGCCATATCCGGATTCTTCTTCTGGGGCATAATGCTGGAGCCTGTGGAATATTTGTCGGACAAGCGGATGTAGCCATAATCGTTGCTATTCCAAAGAATGATTTCCTCACACAGTCTGGATAAATGCATACTAATCATGGATAGACAGAATAGATATTCAATCAAATAGTCCCGATCCGAAACGGAATCCATGGAATTTTCCGTAGCGGCGGTAAAGCCAAGCTCCTTTGCCACCATTTCCCGGTCCAGAGGATAGGTGGTGCCGCCGAAAGCTCCGGCGCCCAAGGGAGAGAAATTCATTCTCTTCTCTCCGTCCAAAAGACGACTCCTGTCTCTTAAAAACATTTCCTTATAGGCCCCGAAGTGATGAGCGATGGTAGTTGGTTGAGCCTTTTGCAAATGGGTAAAGCCCGGCATAATATCTCTTCTATGCTTCTCCATGAGTTTTTCAATGACGGCAAGTAATTCCTCCAGATACCCTCTGCATTCTTCACTGTTTCTCCGTACATAAAGACGCATATCCAGTGCCACCTGGTCATTTCGGGAGCGGCCGGTATGCAATTTCTTCCCCAGCTCTCCGATTCTTTGGATTAAAACCGTTTCCACAAAGGAATGAATGTCCTCCGCATCCCCTTCTATCAAAAGCTTCCCGGACTCTAAGTCCTTTCGAATCCCTTCCAAGCCCTCTTGGATCTTCCGACCTTCCTCTTCCGTGAGAACGCCCACCTTGGAAAGCATTTTTACATGGGCAAGGGAGCCCTCCAGGTCCTCCACGGCCAAACGCTTATCAAAGGGGAGAGAGGCATTGAAGGCCTGCGCCAACTCATCCACGTTTTCCGTAAATCTTCCACCCCATAATTTCATCCGCTACTCCTTTACATCCATTTTTTCCAGTTCCAGCCCCCGCTTTCTTCCTCTGGGAAGTCTGCCGGTATAAACCTTTACAGGATAGGGACTGTGGCCTCTCTTTCGACTTCTTCCGTTAGGAATTTTATCATGGGGAATCTTCACCCGCAGGTTCTCTGCCCCGGGGCGCTGCTCCAGGCTTTTCGGCGCAGGTCCCAGCTTCTTCCGAATCAAGAGAAATGCTGAGAAGAAAAGAATTGCCGTAAGGCTTAGCAAAAGCCCGAATCTCCAACCCTCCGGCGTATATTGTAAACGAACGGTATGCTGTCCTTCCGATACAGGAACGCCTAAAAATCCTGTGAAGACTGCCTCCGGTTCCACCTTATTGCCATCTACCGTGACCTTCCAGCCCGGATCATAGGGAATACTGAAGAAAATCTTCCCTTCTTCCTTGGCCTGCACCGTACCTTCTATCGTTCTTGTATTCATTTTGCCAAGCTTAAATCCTCGTCCGGACAGAGCCTCCACAAAATCGGAAAGCACCTCATAATGAAAACGATATACGGTGGCATCCATGCTCTGCCCCTCCGTCTTGGAGCTGAGCTTTACTTCCGTTCCGGCGGAAAGATAGCCTAAATCCAGCAAATATCCCCTATCCACATGGTCATAGCTTTTTTCCCTCTCCGGAAATTGCACCTTGACCTCTTCCACCTTCGTGTTATTCACATAGGCAAAATAGTGCCCTTCCTCTGTCGCAGTAAAGCTGTAATCCTCTCCTTCTCTTTCCCCAAGAATGGTTTCTAAAGCATTTTCCCCTGTCAAAGATTCGGAAATACTGTTTTGCACCAGCGCCGGAGTTCCCGCCTTTTCATTCCACTGATTCAGCTCCTCTTCGCTTAAAGCAAAGCCTACAGGCAGTGTTTGGGTATTTTCATACAGGCGATAGTCTCCCTCTCCTGTCCAATAAGCCAGCCCCTGCTCCTCCGCATTCTTCAATTCTTCCTTGGTAATCAGATATTTGACCGAAAGAAGACTGTTCATCAAGGGTGTAGCCCCGTTAATCGCGTAAGCATTGGTGGAAGCTTCCATTCCCAAGAGAGTATAAACCTCCGACATTTTTCCGTAGGCTGTGGAGGAGAAAATAGAGGCACTGGGATACTGCATAAGCGCTCCGTCATCCTTGGTTTTTCGATCCGCCCTATCCACACGGTAAAAATCAGAATCCTCCAGCTTGACTTCCGAAAGCAGGGTAGCCGTTTCCTTTTGTCCCTCCAGATAATTCGCCCGATTGGTGGTGGGCACGGAGGTCACCGCCATATTTGCCGTAGCTTCTATAAAGCAAAGAGCAAGCAAGGTATAGAAAAAGCTTCTTGGGGTAAATGCTTTTTTTTCCAGCACGAAAAGAAGGTAGTACAAAAAGCTGAAGAGCATGCCCAGATAGAACACAGACCAGTGAAAGCCCTCCACCGTAATCAGCTTCTGGCACAAAAGCGCAAAGACAAAGCAGAGGAAGAAGGAAAGGCTGTAGTCTTTTTTCGTATTCCCTTTACGCTTCACCATAAGCTCCGCCCCCTGGGTAAGGAGGAGGAACATGTATAAAAAGCTCTGTCTTGCAGGCAGGCTGTTGGGATAATGAAAGCCATGCCAGATAAAATTCAAAACATTGATGGAAAAGCTTAAAAAGAAGAAAATGCTCAGGATAGCGTAAAAGCATTTTCGTGAAAGGGAAATGCTTTGATTTCGGTAATACAGGGGCAGCAAAAAGAGCAGTAAGGTTCCCGCATAAATATTAGGCCAATGCTTTAAGCCCTGCTCCGTTTCCACGAAGGCAAACTGTCTGGCAAGCATATCGATAATACCAAAGTACTGGGTAAAGGTCTTCGGAAAGGAAATGCTGGAAGAGGCGGTAAAACGCAGGGCAAAATAGGCCGGAAGCAGAAAAACCGCCGCCATTGCCCCGGCCAACAAGGAATACAGGCCGAAGCGAAAAAGAATGAGAAAAATCCCCTGTCTTCTTTCCCGGAGGATAAAGAAAAACTGGAACAGGAAATATACCACCAAAAACAGGCAGATCATAATGCTGATATAATAATTGGAAAGAATGGACAGAGCCAGGCTTACCGTATACAGTCCAACCTCTCCCTTTTCCATCATTCGCTCCAAGCCCAGGAGAATCAGAGGAAAAAGCAGTACACAATCCAGCCACATTACATTCCAGGAATAGGCCGCGATATAGCCGGACAGAGCATAAAGCAGGGCGAAGATTATAAAGTAGGGACTGTTTTTCTGAAAATGATAGCGAAAATACAGGGAAGCCGTAGCGCCCGCCAGTGCAATTTTCAGAAGCACCAAATAGCTTACATACTCAATCACCAAGCCCTTAGGAAAAAGCAAAATAAACCAATTCAAAGGACTGGCCAGATAGTAGGCAATCAGAGCAATAAAATTGCTGCCAAGACCTATATGAAAGCTATAGAGTAAAGATTCCCCGGATTGCAGCTTTCTTTGAAATTCCTGAAAAAAGGGAGCGTATTGGTGATATAAGTCCGTACGCAAAAAGCTTTCTTTTCCAAAAGGAAATACGCCCTTGGCCACAAAAATCCCCAGCATGGCCAGAAGGGGGAGCAGGAAGGAAATGATTTCCTGCTTTCCTAAACGGATTTTCTCAAAAGCGTTTCTCTCTTTATTCATAGCATCTTCTCCTTACTTAAAAATCAAAAATTTGCTGGCAAAGTAATTTCCCACCAGATTAATGACCGAACTTCCCAGCCATCCCAGCCCATGGGAAAAATGCAAAATATCCACAAAAAATACCAGCAGGAAAAAACTGGCTATGCCGGAAAACACTCTCAGGGAAAAGAAAGATAGAAATTCCTGAATTCCCTTCTTTTCCGTTTTTTGAAAGACAAAAAACTTATTTCCGTAGTAGGCAAAGACCACCGCTAAGAAGAAGGCAACGCCATAGGATATTTTATAGGAAAAAAAAGGAGAAATAGATTGCTTTTGCAAAAGAAGATCCAGAGCGTGATAAATCACGTAATTCACTAAAGTGGTGAGAACACCCATTACAAGATATCGTATACTTTCTAATAATTGCTTATTCATTATATTTTTTAACACCTTAAATTCTATTCTTAGTTTTTGAACATGCCTAGTATACGAAAAGAGGGAAGGGAAAGCAAGAAGGGATAGGGAAGTAGAGGAAAATAAAACACTTTACAAAAAACAGCCCCGGCATAGGGGCTAAGATTCTCCCTGCGCCAAAGCTGTTTTTGTAAAGCTGTGTATCCCTTACTTTCTTACTGCCTTTGCTTTCTTACTGCCTTTACTTTCTTACTGCCTTTACTTTCTTATTCCTTTACTTTCCTTCCATCTTTCCTTGGCGGCTTCTCCATCTGCTCTATACTCTAGCCGGCCTTCTTGGGAGAATGGGCATGGATTCTTTCTTCCACTTCCACTCTGGGAATGCTGAGAGAAATGGAAAGCTCCTCATAAAGAATATCCTCTGCCTGCTCCATAAAGTGTAAGTCTAAAAGGGTGAGTTTTTTCCCCTGTCTTGCCCGTTCCACTCTTCTTTCCATCAAGGTCTTGATAACCTGTAACAGCGCATCCGGCGCACAGCTTTTGATGCTGTCTCTGCAATTCTCTTCCCGCTGTTTTGGCGTCTTACATTGTAAAGCATGAATGTTCTCCACACCAAGCATAAAACTTTCCGCCTGCTCTCTGGTCATTACCGAGCGCATATTGGTCTTGCCTGCCTCTACCGGAGCATATACGGCACCATCCGGTTTCTTTACTGCCTGCAAGATATAATATTCTTTGTCTTTTGGAATTCCTTCTAAATTCAGGTGTGTCGTTCCGATAATCTTATGGACACCCTTACAGCCATAAACCACATACGTGCCTGACTGGTACATTTTCTCCTCCTATTCTATTGAGATAATTACGAATCTATTAAAAACTAGTTTTCATTGTAGCATTCTCCCAATAGGATTACCAGCATTTTGCACGATTTATAAATTTTTTGTCTGACTTAAATAAAAAGAATTTATAAGCAATCGCTTTTTTATGCGTTTTTCTTTTTTACTTATGATAAGGCTCCCCTGCATTAATACGGAAGGCTCTGTATATTTGCTCTAAAAGAATCACCCGCATAAGCTGGTGAGGGAAGGTCATGGCGGAGAAGCTTAAGGAATAGTTGGCTCTGGAAAGGACGGAGGGGGCCAGCCCCAGGGAGCCACCTATCACAAAGCAAAATTCACTTTCTCCATGGAGGGCCTGCTTTTCCAAAAATTTGGCAAAGGCTATGGAATCCAACTCCCTTCCCAGGATGGCCAAGGCAATCACAAAGGCACGATCCGGAATTTTACTAAGAATTCTTTCTCCCTCCTTCTCTAAAACCTGTAAAACCTCCGTTTCACTGGCTTCTTCCTTGGTCTTTTCATCCGGCACTTCAATAATTTCCCATTTACAATAGGAAGAAAGGCGCTTTCCGTATTCAGAAAGTGCCTCTCTATAAAACTTCTCTTTGATTTTTCCAACCGCAATAATTTTAATGGTCATAGTGTCCCAACTCTGTTTTTTACTCTGTTCTTCTCAATATTATCCTCTACTACGCTCTGTAGGAAGTACGCGAATACAGGATATTCTATATTCTTTAGACTCTGCCTCTTGGATACTTCGTCACATCAAAGGAAATCAGCTTCTTATCCGCATAGCCCAGAGCGTCAAAGTAATAGTTTTTCCCCTCAATCAGATAGGAAATGTTGGTTTCTCCCTCGGCCTGTACCATGCCTCTGGGGCGTCCCTGCTCATCCTTTTCAAAGTAGAAAGTGTGGAACTTTCCATTTTCATCCGGAATGCTGGCCCATCCGGTAAGAACTACCCCTGCGGTATCGCTGTTTTGCTCTTTATTATCATACTGCGCGAAAAACCAGTGGCTGTCCTCGTTAAACCAGCCTTCAGCCATCTTTCCTTCGGCATTAAAGTAATAAAAGCGGTCTCCAATCTGTACCCAACGATCCTTGGCGTACTTCCAGGACTTGGACTTTACGTCCAGGTACAAAAGCTTCCAGGCACTGTCTTCCTTTTCCAAGATATAGGCTGTGGTGCTTCCCTTCTTCACGCCGGTAAGCTCTTCCTTGGTGGCTGCCCTTTCCTCGGCATGTCCCTGAAAACTCTGAAAAGAAAAGAGGAACAAGAAGGAGAAAAGCAGGAGCAAGGTGCCCCATACTCTTCTCTTCTTTTCCTCTACCGTTGTTCTCTCTGCTTTACACATAAAACCTCCCGTCTACTCGGGAAGTTAAAGCTTAGGAAAGAGCCTTCTTTCTTTCCAGAACCTGCTCAAGCATCTGTCTATACTTCATAGCCTTTTCTTCCTCCTCCTGCACCTTTTCCTTCGGTGCCTTGGACAGGAAGCGCTCATTCTTTAACATTCCCTCTGCACGTTGAATTTCTTTCTTCAGCCTCTCCTCTTCCTTCTCCAAACGTTCTCTTTCCTGATCCAAATCCACCAGATCAGAGAAAGGAAGGAAAATGTTGGCCTTCGGTATCAAGACAGAAACAGCATTTTCAGGAATACCTGTTCTGTCTTGCTGTATTATAACATCCTGTGCATAAGCAAGGGTAGCAAAGAATACCTTACTATGTGTAAACGTTTTTCTTAACCCCTCGTCCTCGCTTACGATGTAAACCGTAGCCTTTTTGGATGGGGGAACATTCATTTCCGTACGAATATTTCGGATGGCGCGAACCGCTTCCTTGATGGTCTCTCCCTCTTTTTCCGCTTCGGAAAAGTCCAGTTCTTCCGCAAAAACAGGCCAATCCGACAGCATCAGCATCTTCTCTTCGCCCGGGAACAAAGATTTTTCCGTATCGTAAATCTCTTCCGTAATGAAGGGGCAGAAGGGGTGCAACAAACTTAAGGAAGTTTTCAAAACCTTTAAGAGAGTCCAAAGGGCAAGGGTCTTACTCTCTCCCCCCTCACTGTAAAGTCTGGGCTTCACCATCTCGATATACCAGTCACAGAACTCTTCCCAGATAAAGTTTTGAATATTATCC
>CALIEL010000196.1 GCA_938022235.1 Oribacterium parvum | reverse complement strand
TCGTTGGGGTGGTAACGGACACGGTGGACCAGACCGGAGAAAATCAGGAGGCTTTAGAGAAAGCGAAGCTGATTCGGGAAAGAAGCAAGGCGGAGTATCCCTTCCTGATTCCGGATAAAAGCAATTTCAACGGCAGACTCAGCGGAATTCAGGCCTTTCCGGAGACCTTCTTTGTGGATAAGAAGGGACAGATTGTAGGAGAGACCTATTCCGGTTCCCACAATAAGAAGGCTTGGTTGGAAATCATTGAAAAGGAACTGGCTAAAGTAAAGCAGTAAAGGCTCACTTTTAATGGAGCTATATAAGTTATACGAAAAGCTACAAAAATCTAGCTTTGGCAAGCTGTGTTGAGGAATGGTGAAATATGAAACAGAAAATTTTAAAGTCCCGGCTGACTTCCCTGATTCTCCTTTGTATGGGCATTGTCATGATCTATGTGGGAGTTCATCGGGGAGAGGCACTGGTGGTAATGAACAAGGCAATCAAAGTATGTATGGAGTGTATCGGCATTGGATAAGTTAAAAGAATTCATCAACGGAAAATCAAAAAAAGATAAATATAAAGCAAGAAACAATGTACGACACATCTTCCAATCCTTTTGGTTTTTGGTGACCAACTCCTTCTTTGAGGGATTTAAAACAGGAAAAATCTATAGTGGAGAATTAAAGAAGCTTTGCGTTCCCGGAATGAATTGCTACTCCTGTCCGGGAGCCAAGGGCTCATGCCCCATCGGTGCCCTCCAGGCGGTGATTGGCAGCCCGAATTACAAGTTCAGCTACTATGTGGTGGGCTTTCTCTTTTTCGTGGGAGCGCTGATAGGAAGAGGCGTTTGCGGATACCTCTGCCCCTTTGGGCTGGTACAGGATTTGCTGCATAAGATTCCCTTTGTGAAGAAGATAGAGACCTTTAAGTGGGACAAGCCTTTACGAAAAGCAAAATATCTTATCTTACTTATCTTCGTCATTCTCCTTCCTCTGTTTTTGGTGGATATTATAGGACAGGGAGCACCTTATTTTTGTAAACTGATTTGTCCGGTGGGAATGCTGGAGGGAGGAATTCCTCTGGTGTGGATGAACACCAGTATGCGGGGAGCCGTAGGCTTTCTCTATGCATGGAAGGGCTTGATTTTGCTTCTGACCATCCTCCTTTCCGTAATCATTTATCGCCCCTTCTGTAAGTATATCTGTCCCTTGGGTGCGATTTATTCTCTCTTTAATTCCGTGTCCTTTTTCCGTTATACTTTGGACCATCAGAAGTGTATTCACTGCGGAAGATGTAAGGCGGTTTGCGAGATGCAATGTGATCCGGTACAAAACTGCAATGATTTGGAGTGTATCCGTTGCGGAAAATGTAAGAATGCCTGCCCGGTGGATGCTATTGCCTGTGGGGTCACCAATGTGGATGTGCCCGAAGAAGTAAAGGCGAAGGCCTAGGGACGAAACTCAATCCATGGATTCGAAAGGATAGCCGAAGGAAATCAATCCATGGATTCGAAAGGGATAGTGGAGGCGATATGTTTATTTTGGAATTAAATCAGGAAGGCCTTGGGACGGAAATCGGCTTATTCCAAACGCTGGAAGAGGGAAGAGCCTTTATTTCCCGGGTCGAAGGCTATCAATATAAGGAAGAAGAGGGATTTGTCTATGAAATGCTGGACATTCGGAAAATTCCGGAGTATATGGAGCTTCAATACAACGGACATATTGTTCCTCTTACGAAATTTATGTTTACCGGAGAAGGAGAGATAGACATTTTCTGGAAAGAGCTACCGGACTTAAGTGCTCCCGGGAAGGGCATGGTGGAGGGAGCAACCAGAGTGGACGCCTACTCCATTGAGAACCGGGATCTGAAGGACTATATTGCAAGACGGGAAAATCAGTACCGAAAAGCCAAAGCATTTTTAGAAGCAAAGGGCTATGAGGCGGAGAGAGCCTACTTCGGTTCGGAAGATGGGGAAGCGGTGCTCTATAGAAAAAAGGGAAGTGAAGACTGGCATTTTCTTACCCACATGGACCCCGGTTTTAATGAGGAAGAGGATTTCCAAAGCCTTTTGGAGTAGGAGGAAATCTTCGAAAAGGCAGAAGAAAGCTCCACGTAAATTGCGCTATGTGGAACTGTGCATTTGTAGCTTTGTGGAACTGCGTATATTTCTTGCACTTTTCCCCTTTAAGCTTTATAATCAAGAAACGCTCTATGATTAGGAGCTTTTTTTGTGGAAAAATTTAGAGCGAGACGAAAAAATTTGAGGTTTAAAATGAATGAAGTATTCGTCATGAAAGGGGGCAATCCCCTTCGTGGAGAGGTAGTCATCAGCGGGGCAAAGAATGCAGCACTGGGTATCGTGGCAGGAGCCCTTCTTACCGACGAAGAAGTAATTATAGAGAATCTTCCCGATGTTCGAGATATAAATGTTATGCTGGAGGCTTTAAAGGCCATCGGAGCGAAGGTGCACCGCATAGAAAGTCATGTGGTGTCTATTCAGGCGGATCAGTTGTCTATGAAAAGCGTAGATGACGATGCGATTCGCCGTATTCGTGCGTCTTATTATTTTATCGGGGCACTTCTGGGAAAATACCACCAGGCCAAGGTGGCCTTACCCGGCGGCTGTGCCATCGGGGAAAGACCCATTGACCAGCATATTAAAGGCTTTACCGCCTTGGGAGCCGAGGTGGAAATCTCGGAGGGCTATTTTGTAGCGAAGGCGGAGGAGCTTGTAGGACAGCATATCTATCTGGATGTGGTGTCCGTGGGGGCAACCATTAACCTGATGCTGGCTGCGGTTTTGGCGGATGGACAGACGATTATTGAAAATGTGGCCAAGGAGCCTCATATTGTAGACGTAGCCAATTTCTTGAACAGCATGGGGGCAAATATTCGCGGAGCCGGAACGGATACCATCCGTATTCGAGGGGTGGAGCGTTTGCACGGAACCACTTACGGGGTAATTCCGGATCAGATTGAAGCCGGTACCTTTATGTGTGCTGCAGCGGTGACCAGAGGAAATATTTTGATTAAAAATATCATTCCCAAGCACATGGAATCCATTGCCGCAAAGCTTCGAGATATGGGAAATACCGTCTATGAAGGAGACGAGGAAATTCAGGTGATCGGAGGAGAAAAGCAGAGGGGAACCAAGATTAAGACCCTTCCCTATCCGGGCTTTCCCACGGATATGCAACCCCAGATTGCGGTTACTCTGGCATTGGCAGAGGGGAAATCCACCGTTACCGAGTCGATTTTTGAAAATCGTTTCTTATATGTAGAGGAATTAAAGAAAATGGGGGCGGATATCACTGTAGAAGATAGAGTGGCCACCATTTTGGGGCAGGAAAAATTACAGGGAGCAACTCTGCATGCCTTGGATCTTCGAGCTGGAGCCGCTCTGGTTTTGGCAGGCCTTGCCGCAGAAGGAATCACTGTGCTGGAAGACATAGGATATATTAGAAGAGGCTACGAGTTCTTCGAAAAGAAGCTGATGAACTTAGGAGCCAAAATCATTTTAGCGAAAACGGAAGAAGAAGTGGAAGCCTTCCGAAGAGAAGCATAATCACAGGAGTCGGTAAAGATATAGAAATACCTACGCTTTCTAGCATAATAGCATTGGATGCGGGTACGCTCTCGCTAAGCTCGCCTCCCGGGGGTTCTAAGCTTTTATAAGACAAAAGCCAAGAACCCGGGGGCTCACATTGCCCCTTATCCAAGGCTATTTATGCTAGAAAAGCTGTATGGATACTATTCTGTCTTTACCGCCTCCTGTTATTTTTATGCTTTTTCGGAAGATTTAGCTCTCTTCGGAAGATTTACTTCTCTTTGGAAGGCTTATTTTCCGGAGGAAGTCTTCCGTAATGGTTTTGTAGGAAATCCGGGAGGGAAAAGAAAAAAGTTCTATGCCGAATTATGCTATAGTAAGGGCAAAAAGAAAAATAGGAGAAGAGAAACGATGGAGAGAAATTTTACAAACTTGATACCGATTGCTCCGCGAGGGATATGTATTAAGAATAAGAATATTGGAAATAGCCTGGGAGGAAGCTTACTACAAAGCTTGGCTTTTCTGCTTTTTATACTTCTTTTTTCCCTGAGCTTTTTTGCAGGAAATTCCGCCTATGCTTCAAACCTTACGGGACCCGGTGTGAAAAGCCTTTCCTCTCAAAAAGAGTTAAGGGCGGTTTGGTTTTCTTATCTGGACTGGATGAATATGCCGAAGGAAGAGCAGGCCTTTCGGGTAGAGGCGGCCAAGGTCATGGACAATTTGCAGAAGAACGGTTTTCAGACCCTCTTCCTCCATGTGCACAGCCATTCCGACAGCTACGGGAAGAAAATGACGGTTTTCCCCTATTCTAAATTTATGCCGGGAAATGGCAGTTTTGACCCCTTGGAGATTATGATTTCCGAGGCAAAGAAAAAGGGCATTTCCGTCCATGCCTGGTTTAATCCCTACCGTGTCAGCAGTTCCATGTCCAAGTGGGAAAATATTCCTGAAGACAGCATTGTGAAAAAATGGAGCAGAAGCTCCGGAGAAGAAAGAAATGTGCTTCTTCATGAGGGGCAGTATTATATCAATCCCTCCAGGGCGGCAGGAAGAGAGGCACTTCTGGCCTCTATTAAAGAGCTTTTGGATAACTACGCCGTGGACGGCATTCATTTTGACGATTATTTCTATCCCAGAGTTTCCTTGACAGAAGAGGGCAAACGCTTTGATGAGCCGGAGTATGAGGAGGCGAAAAGACAGGGAGAGACAGGGAGCTTGACAGAATACCGGAGAAATCAGGTCTCTTTATTGTTAAAGCAGGTACATAGCCTATGTAAAGAAAGAGGAGTGGTCTTCGGTGTAAGCCCGGTGCCAAATCTGCAAAGTCTTCGCTCTTCGGTGGCGTATTTCCTGGATGTGGACAAAATCATGGCCTCCAAGGACTATATTGATTACATCATGCCCCAGATGTATCACGGCTTTAGGGCGAAAAACGGGAAAGGGCAGGAAGCTCCCCATGCTTATATGCGAAGCCTTGGAGACTGGGTGAACTTAACAAATTCCACTGGAAATCAGGTGGAACTCATGCTAGGCTTAGGACTGTACCGAGCAGGAAGCACCGTTTGGGACGGAAATCCTGTATCGGAGTGGTTTACGGAAAGTGATATTTTAAAAAGACAGGTGGAAGAAGCCAGAAAGACGGGCATTGTAAAAGGCTATGCAGTCTTTGCTTATCAGAATCTTTTAGAGGAAAGAGCCCAAAGAGAGCTTGGAAATCTGAGAAGCGTGTTTCAAAACTAGTATCTGGAATACTGTAGGATTTTACAAGAGTATGAAAGTCAGGTAAAAGTCAGTCCTGTTTGTTTTTGAGCTTCAGGATAGTAATATCTACATCTGAAACATCACATGGAAAGTAAAAGCAAAGTTAAGTCACTGTTTTGTAGGATAAAGGAAATGTCAAAAGGGGAGGAATGAAAATGAAGATTGCAATGGGAAATGATCATGCCGCTGTAGAGATGAAAATGGAGCTTAAGGCATATCTGGAGGAGCAGGGAATCGAGATTATCAATGTGGGAACTGATACTCCGGAACGCTATGATTATCCCTTGGCAGGCTATCAGGTATCCAAGCTTGTTCAGGAGGGAAAGGCAGACTTCGGCATCGCTATTTGCGGAACGGGAGTAGGCATTTCCTTAGCAGCCAATAAAGTTCCCGGCATCCGAGCATTCCCCTGTTCCGAGCCCTATTCCGCAGCTATGGGCAGAAGACACAACAATGCCAATGTACTTTGTCTTGGTGCCAGAGTAGTAGGTGTTGAGCTTGCAAAGATGATTGTGGACAGCTTCCTTTTAGCAGAATTTGAAGGGGGAAGACACGCAGAAAGAGTAGCCCTGATTTCCGAAATCGAAGAGGATGCAGAAGGATTCAAAAAGAGGATGTAGGAGTATACCTGCATCCTCTTTTTTATACTTTTTGATCGATTCCTTCAATTTGCACCTGTTCTTGCAGATACTCCTGGATGATTTTAGGATCAAAGGATTGACGAGGGCTCCAGTTTGTATCAACAGACTTTATT
>CALIEL010000195.1 GCA_938022235.1 Oribacterium parvum | reverse complement strand
ATAAACGGCGGATAGAAAAAGAGCGGGAATCCCGCTCTTTTTTGCAGACTCTGGATAGGATTCTTGTCTGTCCGCTTTCTAGCTTATCCATTAGGACAGGAACATCTACTCCGGCATCAGCAGTTGGCTATTCGCTGAGAAAATTCATATTGGGCCAGAGGGCACGGACTACATTTTCCGGATACTCCTGATCTATAAAGCTTTCTATAGCATTTCTTGGCTCCGGATGTTCTTTTCGATCCGTGGCTCTTACCATGACCATGGCGGTAACCATGGAGTCGGAAAGGAAAAATATAGCAATAGCTATTGCCAGCACGGAACCCAGGATAGGCGGTATCTTTTCAATAAACCGGGAAATAGGAGGGTAGGCGTAATGAAACCAAAGCACAGAAACGATTCCCCAAAAAATCATAAACAGGAGATTGGTTCTTCCGTCTATGTTAAAGGGCATATGGGAATAATCCCAAAATTTCATGCCAAAGAAAACCTCGGTGAATACGGAGCAGAGATATTCAAAGGCTCCACCAAAGAAGAATCCGGCAATGAAGATGGAAAGATTATTCTGCTTTTTGACCTTACTGAGCACCAGTGTTAGGATAACCGCGCCTAAACCCCAGACAATACTGAATGGACCGAGCACCAAACTGGAACGCCGCATCAGGACGTGGGCTGTCAGAAAGACATAGACGGTTTCAATGATATCTCCCATAAAAGAGGTAATGAGAAGCATCCAAATCAGTTTATAAAAGTGAATTCCTTCGGCAAAAATAATTCCTTGTTGTTGCA
Organism: Oribacterium parvum; assembly: GCA_938022235.1. GTDB lineage: Bacteria > Bacillota > Clostridia > Lachnospirales > Lachnospiraceae > Oribacterium > Oribacterium parvum_A. Next base: position 1,149 of record CALIEL010000195.1, on the reverse strand, counting down.
GGAATTGATCGGAGGCGGCAATTCCTGCAGATGGAGAAGCTCCATTTTCTACAGAGTTTTCTTCATTTTCTGCTAAAAGACTTGGATATTGGCGGTAAATTCTATTCCAAATACCTCGGGAAATCCATTCTCCTAATCGCAGTTTTCTATTGTGATCCAAAATTTCTTCCCGCTTTATGTAGTATTTTCTGGGAAGAAGATAGAGCAAAACAATATCGGAAACAAGGGAAAGCAAGAGGAGAGCAGCAAGAAGGTGAACAAGAGAAAGTGGAAGCAAAGAGACCACAGAAAAAAGAAGCGGGTGGAAGCTCTTTAGCAGGACATATCCCGGAATAGTAAGGAGTATAGAGTAAGCAGCAGAGATTTTCAGATTTCCCTTTGGGAAAATTTCCCGGCTGTTCTTATTTTGATAAAATTTATGTAGAAAAAATAAAGATATGTTGTCTGTAAAAATACCATAAAGAAAGGTCATAAACAGTAATCCCGGAGTGCTGACCCTTTTTCCGGAGGATAGGAAAATCAAGAAAATCATGATTAGTGCAGGTTGAACCAAGATCGGAAGATTTAAAATTCCAAAATTTCTGTAGCACTGTTCCTTTAGGCTTACAAAAATAGTGGCGGTAATCCAGGCCAAAAAGCCATAAAAGAAAAAATATAAGACCAGGTCAGTTCCTGAAAATAATGGCATACCCCTTACACTCCTTTTTGTTTATTACTTTTAAAAATTTTTTAAAAGATTACTTTTATACAGTTTAGATATTCCCCGGTTCATAAATTCTATGAAATAGGATAATATTCGTCAAGACATCGTAGTGTTACCTATTATAAGGATTTGGTTTAGTAGCTTTGGGATTCCGGTGTTTATTCGCTAGAACTTGAAAATAAGAAAGGATAGGCATACACTTTATCAGGACAAATTTTCTGCAATATATTTTGTCCTTTAACTCAGATTAGTCCTATAGCTCGGTTTTACCCTTTAGGACGAAAATAAAAATGGATTTAAACAGGAGAGGAGCTTTTATTTGCGCGATTTCTTGAAAAAATATGCTTTGGTGCTTCTGATTGGCGGCGTTTTCGAAGCAGTGGCGGTGGGGCTTTGGCTTACGAAGCATAATCTTTTTTATCTTTTCAACTTTAGTTATATCGGAA
>CALIEL010000194.1 GCA_938022235.1 Oribacterium parvum | reverse complement strand
ATGGCGGCCTTGGCCGGAAAGGCGGTATACTTGCCGGAGGAATACACCGCCTATCGCTTTCATTTGCAAAGCTCCTGGACGGAAAGAGAAAAGGGCAGGCAGCAGCAGGAAAAATACCTTTCGGAAATGAAGCATTGCTATAAGCTCTTTTTAGAAGAGTCCAAGGGGAAATACAGGTCGGAGGTGGAGGAAGCCATCAATAGACTCAGCTTTTCTATAGCACTGAACCTAAGGGATTTTTCTGAAATTTATCAGAAGGAATATAGAGCCTATTTGCAAGAAATGTCTTTCTCGGAGAGAACTTTACTTCGCTTAGAGCAGCATTGCCCTAAGCTTTATCGCTTCTTACAGAAACAGTTCGGTATGGAGCGGAAGAATTAAACAGAAGAGCATTTTCAGTGAAAGAGAAAGAGCAGCTTCGGCAAAGCAAAAAGAAATGTAAAAAAATCAAAGGACAGTAAGGCAAAGGACAGTAAGGCAAGGACAATAAGTAAAAGGATAGTAAGGAGAATGCTATGGGAGAAATGACGCAAAATAAAGAGGGATGGAAGGGGAAAATCCTTTCCGGCCTTTTTTGGCGTTTCCTGGAGCAGATTTCCTACCAGGGCATACAGCTGATTTTCTCCCTGTTTCTCCTTCGGATTTTGGATACGGAAGAGGTAGGGGCGGTGAGTGTCATCAGCATCTTTATCACCATTGCCAATACCTTTATTCAATCCGGTTTTTCTCAGGCGCTGATGCAGAAAAAAGAAATCAAAGAGGAAGATTATTCTTCCGTGTTTTATCTCACCTTGGCTTTGTCCGGAGGAATCTACCTTCTGTTTTACGGCATAAGCCCTTTTGTGGCAGAGTTTTATCATCTCCCGATTTTAGAGTCTCTTTTACGACAAATGAGTATTTTGCTCTTCCCCGGAGCGGTAATATCCATCCAAATGGCTTATGCCGGAAGGGCTTTGCAGTTTCGCCCGATCTTTCTGGCCAGCTTCTTTTCCTCCCTCTTTTCCGGAGTGCTGGCAGTGTTTTTAGCTTATCAGGGCTATGGCTCCTTTGCCATGGCATATCAGCAGATTTCCTATTACTTTTTTACCATGCTGATTCTATTTTTATGTCTTCCTTGGAGACCGAAGCTTTTGTTCCGGCTTTCCTCCTTATCAAGCCTTTTTCATTTTGGCTGGAAAATCCTTTTTTCCGGACTACTGGATCAGATTTGGCAAAATATCTATGGTCTTGTCATCGGAAAACGCTACAAGGTAGAGGAACTGGCACTTTATAATCGAGGAGAAATGTTTCCAAAGCTTTTGTCCTCCACCCTTTCCACCATGATATCCGGAGTAATGTTTCCCGCCTTTTCCAAGATGCAGGAGGAAAAGGATACCTTGCAGGAAATGGCCAGGAAAACCATTCGTTTTTCCGCCTTCCTTTTGTTTCCCATTCTTTTTGGACTAATGGCAGTGGCAAAGCCCTTTATCATCTTACTACTAACCAGGAAATGGATAGGGATGTTACCCTATCTACGTTTTCTTTCCGTGACGTATTTGTTCCTGCCCCTGCACATGTGCAATCTTCAACTGATGAACAGCCAGGGACGATCGGATTTATTTTTGAAGTTGGAAATTATCAAGAAGATTTTGGGCATAATTATTCTTCTGTTAACTTTTCCCTTCGGCATCTTCGTCATGCTCTTTGGGAAAAATGTAGGAGAAGTTCTTTGCCTGTATTTAAACGCCAAACCCAATGAAAAACTGATACAATATGGCTTCCTCTCTCAAGTAAAAGACTGCCTGGCTTCCTTTACCGCATCTTTCCTAATGGGGGGAATCGTTTACCTTGTGCAAGGATTCTTAGAAAAAAGAGGAATGACAGAACTATGGCAACTCATAGTCCTCATCCCCCTGGGAGCAATCTGCTACACTGTAGTTTCTTTTATAGTAAACAGGAATGATATAAAGACACTGTGCTCTTTCATACATGTAAGAAATAAATTTAAATAATGCTTGATTAAAGTATTTGAATTGGGAGAATTTATGAAGGCAATTAATATTTTTGAATATACGAGGATTCAAAGTGATTTATCGATTGAATTTGAAAATATTTTATCTCAATCTAAAAAGAAAATAAAAACTAAAGAATATGAATGTGTATTTAACTGATATCTATAGATTCCCTTTTTTACTCCGCTAACATT
>CALIEL010000193.1 GCA_938022235.1 Oribacterium parvum | reverse complement strand
GAGGCCAGTGATACTCTGTTCTTACTTTTTGTGGAGGCCTGCCACAAGAGGGGGATGCGAGTGATTATCGACGGCGTTTTTAATCATTGCGGTTCCTTCCATCGCTATATGAATGCTTCCTATTTCTACAAAACCGGGGAGGATTCACCCTACCCCAAAGGGGCTTATGAAAGCTATTACAGTCCCTATCTGGATTACTTTCATTTTTCAAAGGAAGAAGAGACGGATTGGCCGGAAAATGACAGCTATGAAAAGTGGTGGGGAAACGACACCCTGCCGAAATTGAATTATGAAAATGCTCCCAAACTGGAGGCGGAAATCTTAGGGATTGCCAAAAAATGGGTTAGTCCTCCCTTTTCCTGTGACGGCTGGCGTTTGGATGTGGCGGCAGATTTAGGGCACAGTGAAGCCTATAACCACAGATTTTGGAAGAAGTTCCGAAAAGCCGTAAAGGAGGCTAATGAAGACGCGGTAATTTTAGCAGAGCATTACGGAAATCCCAGTGCCTGGCTGAAAGGGCAGGAGTGGGACAGCATTATGAACTACGATGCCTTTATGGAGCCGGTAAGCTGGTTTCTGACCGGTATGGAAAAGCATTCCGACAGGGCTGAGCCGGAGAAATTCGGAGATGGAGAGCTATTCTTTAACACCATGCGTTATAACATGGCAAAGCTTCCGGAAAATGCCTTGGATGCTGCGATGAATCAGCTGTCCAACCATGATCATTCCCGTTTCTTAACCAGAACCAACAGAAGAGCCGGAAGAATGAAAGATGGCTTTGATGATGCGGGAATCGGCATTGACTACGGGCTTTTCCGTCTGGCCAGTATGCTTTTGTTTACTTGGCCGGGAGCACCTACCCTGTTTTATGGTGATGAAGTAGGCGTATACGGATGGACTGAGCCGGATTGTCGTAGACCCTATCCTTGGGGAAAGGAAGATCTGGAGCTTTTAGAATATCATCGGTATTTGATTTCTCACAGAAAGGCTTCACCTGCCTTGAAAAACGGAAATCTTATGCTCCTGAAAAGTGGAAAAAACTGGGTATCCTATCTTCGATGCAGTGAAAATCAAATCGCTCTGATTATTATATACTGCGGAGATGAGGACTGTACTTTGGATATCCCCCTGTGGAGGGCATCCATTACGGATAAGATGGAGATTCGAAGAGTACTGAAAACCGATGGAAGAGGCTACAATGCCGGACAAACCAAACGCTATACGGAGAATGGTATCCTTTCCAGTAGACTGAGAGCAAAAACCGGAAAGATATATCTGATTGATTTTTAGACTTTACAAGGATTAGAAAACGAGATATCGCACACTACGCGTGCGATATCTCGTTAAGAATAAAAAAGAGCTACAGAAGAGATTTCGTTCTTTACTGTATACCGGCTCTACCTTAGGGGCACGCTCCCGCTAAGCTCGCCCCTGCAGGGGATACTAAACGAAAAACTTCATAATATTCGTTTTTCGTAAGTACCCGCGGGCTCAGATTGCCCCTGTCGGTAGACCGGCTATACAGTTACAGAACTGAATTACAATCTTTTCTGTAGCTCTTTTTGTTTTATTAATCTTATTCGGATACTACAAAAGTCGAGAGCTTATCCTCTACGAACTTTACGCGCTCTTCCGGTACGGAAAGCTTATGAACCTTTCCTACCCCAAGATAAAGAATTCCTAAAATGGATTTTGCGTCTACGCAACGGTTTCCGTCGCATAAATCCATATCAAAATTGAATTCTCCTGTAAGCTCTACAAATTCGTTTACACTGTCCGCATTGGGAATCATAATGTGTAATGTTTCCATTCTTATCCTCCTTGATTAACTGCTCCTATATTCCGTCTTTTTTTCTTTGTGATTAAAATCATATAGTATTACGACAAACTACTGAAAAAAATAATAGTAATGCATTATGGATTTTATCATGCGGTATTATGGAGAACAAGAAAGATATTCTAAAAATTCTACGATATTTCCTAAAAAAACTATTTTTGCTTTTCCATAGCTTTTCTCAAGATGAATCCTTCGAGATTCAAAAAAGGCCTTCCCGTTCAACTATTTTTTCTGCCTCTTTCGCTTTTCAAACATCAGGTCACGTTTCGCCTTTTGTTCTCGGCTAAGATCCTTTGTGTGCTTTAACATTCTTTTTCTTCTTCTGGCTCTGTAGAATTCTTCCCTTCTTTGGAAAAAATAGAGAAAGAGAAGAGAAAGAAGCACCAGAGTGAAAATAGCAAAAAGAATCTGAAGCACCCGTAGGATAGGCTTTTGCAGGATGATTTTTCCTGCCTTCTTATCGAAGACAATGGGTGCGTGGTTTATTTTTTCCATGGCTGTGGATTCTTCCGCCTTGCTTTCATTTTCCTGATTTTCCATGGCTACGGAGATCTGCTTGGGAATATTCTCCGTCTTCTTTAAAGAAGTATTGGGAAGATCCTTGTTGTCTTCCTCTCTTTTAGAATCCTCCAGGTACACATAAGCTGTGCCTACCGTTCTTCCATCGTACTGATAGAGAATTTTGGCTATCTTGCCGCTGGCTTTTTCCTCCTCGCTAATATCGTAGGATAGGGTAGAGGCAATATCCGTTAAGGGAATATTTTTGGGAAGACAAATCTGCTCATCTCTTCCTACGGTAAAATGCAAAGCCTCCACCAAGGGAAGTCCATCCACCGTCCAAGGATTTTCCAACTGGGCAAATCGCCTATCATTGCTTTCCGCAGGATAAGAGTTGAAATTGGCAAAGCCGAAATCGAAGAGCTTTTTGCTGTCCCGATACTGGGAATTATGACCGTTTAAGATAACACAAATTAGGGTAGTATCCCCTCTTTTGCAGGCTGTCACCAAGGTATTTCCGGCAAGAAGGGTATATCCGGTCTTTCCGGCAAATACACCGCTGTAATACTCCTTATTGCTTTTCTTCATCATCTTATGATGAGCATAGATGGTGTTTTCCGGGGCATTGGGGTCCGGATACTTAATCAAGGGACCATGAGTGTATACCTGAGTGGCATCAATCTGACAAAATGTCGGATTGCTTATGGCGTACTGCATGATTTTTGCCATATCCAGGGCACTGGTGTAGTGTTCCGGATTGTTCAGTCCGGAAGGATTGGTAAAATGAGAATTTGTACAGCCGATTTCCGCAGCCTTTTGGTTCATCAGTTCCGCAAACTTTTCGTTGGAGCCGGCCACATGCTCTGCCAGTGCATTGGCGCAGTCGTTGGCGGAATGGAGCAGAAGGGAGTATAGACAGTCTCGAACACTTAACTTATCTCCCGGAGATGCGGCAATGACGGTGGAATTGTTTTCCAGATTTCCTCTGGTGGCTTCCTGGGAAAAGGTGACCTTTTCTTCCAGATTTTCCACATGTTCTAACACGACGATGGCCGTTAAGACCTTGGTAATGGAGGCGGGAAAGTAGTGGGTGTTCTCATTTTTAGCATAGAGAATCGTGGAGGACTTGGCATCCATCAGCAAAGCACCATCCGCCTCAATTTGGTCTACACAAGTGGGCCAGGTATCCGCCAAAGCTTGTTTAGAAAATACAAAAGAAAAAAGCATGGAAAAAAGCAGAACAAAATATAGGCTGTTTCTGCTGTATCGACTCAGTTTATTTTTCAGAGATTGCTTTATCATTTTCAATTTACAATTCCTCTTTTACTAAAGGGAAGGAAAGGGAAACCTTATACAAATCCCCGTCAATTTCAATCTTCATTTTACCGTTCATCAGCTTGGTCAGACTTTTCGCAATGGACAAGCCAAGACCTGAGCCCTCTGTGCTCCGGCTTACGTCTCCACGTACAAAACGTTCCGTTAACTCTTCCGGGGAAACGTTTAAGGGGGCTTCTGAAATATTTTTCATGGTAAAGGTGGCCTCTTCCTCGTCCTTTTGCAAATCCACATAGACCCGACTTCCCTGCAAAGCATATTTACAACAGTTATTAAGAAGATTTTCCAATACCCGAAAAAGCTGTCGACCATCCGCCAGAATCAGAATATCCTCCTGAGGGAGGGTAGTAAGCACCTGTAAGGAGCGGGCAGCCAACTTGTCTTCGAACTCGCCCAGACTTTGTTGCAAAATCTCCGTGTAGTGAATCGGGATAAGCTCTAAAGAGATATTTCCGGAACTGGCTTTGCTGGCTTCCACCAAATCCTCCGTCAGATTCTTTAAACGTGCGGACTTTTGCTCCAAAACGGCGATATATTCCTGAACTCTGGGACTTTCAATATTTTCCCGCTTTAAAAGATCCACATAGCTGATAATGCTGGTAAGAGGAGTCTTTAAATCATGGGAAACATTGGTAATCAAGTCGGTTTTTAAACGCTCCGCCTTTACCTGCTCCGTTACCGCTGCCTTCAATCCTCTACTGATGGAGTAGGAGTAGTAGTCGATGGAAATTAAAAGGAAAAGCAGTAGTAAGCTAAAGCCCAGATGTAAGAGGCTTTTATGATGGAAAAAGCAGTAAAGATTATAGCCGAAGAGCCCAATGCCCAGGAAATTCGGAAGGACGAAGAGCAGTACACTGTATAATCTGGAACGGGTAAAGCCGCTGGCGGAAAGTGTACTCTCCAGAAGACTCCAAATTCGTCTGCTATAGGAAGAGGAAATTAGAATTCCCTTCCGCATCTGCCGCACCAGGGAAAGAAGCAGAGGCAGAAAAACAGTGTAGCGCAGGGCGAAAAGTCCCATCCTTTGAAAGAAGAGGGGCTACGGCAATTTTCCCAATACCAGAATCAAGCTGTCGAAAAAATATCGGTTGAAGACTTCTGCAAAAAAGAACCAAAAGACAGATATAGCCAAAATGCCTTCTAAGGGCACCCGGTCAATGGCATAAAGAATCATTTGCCGATTTTCTCCCCGACCGGTATGTAATAATAGAGAAGCAAAGCTAAACACAAAGGCTATAAGACTTCCGAAGAAAAGCACTACGCCCAGAATACTCAGGTTTCTTCGAATGCTGTATTCCTCCATCATGGTTTTATATTGGTCATGAACAGGAAAGGAGGTATCCACCCCTGCAGCAAAGACATAGGAACCGTCTTTATAAGGATCTCTGGCTTCCAAAAGAGGTACCAGATTGGAGGGAATCGTTTTTAAATTGCTTTTGATTTCCAGAGAAGAAGAGGCTGTAAAAACATATTTCCCCAGCTTTTGAATTTTTTCCGCAGTGCCGTCATTTTCATTATTATAATAGGTGGAATTATTTCCGTTGCTATAAGCCACATAAAATTGGAAGTTGGAGCCCTGATCAAAATATCGGGAGCGGATGGCATAGTACTTTGCCAAATAGCTCAGTGCTTCCTTGGACAGTCTGCCCAAGCTCATAAAACCGTCAGCAGGGCTGGCAGGCTGGTAATCCGGAAGATAGGCACGGTAAATCACTTTGATCTGGTGTTCTTTTTCGTCCTGTTCCTTGGTAACAGTGGCGGGACCGTCCTCCATGATTTCATTTTTCTCGTTTAAATAGTAGCCCATGGAACGGGCATACTTAATCAAATAGTCCAGACTGTAGGAACGGGTAGCACCGTTACTTTCACTCTGGGCTATGGTATGGTTTAGATCCAGGGTTCCTCTGGTTTCAAAAAGATCCCGAAGATCAATATAATCAAAGATATCATTGATGCTTTCCGAAACAGCACTGTCAAAGCTGGAGGAAGAAAGATAGTTCTTCTCCTGCAAAAAGGCAATGGTATCACTTCCCTTGGGGGCAAAATGCAGCAACACCAGACTGATGGAAAAGAGAAATAAAATGAAAAAATGGAGCAAAAAAGGGAGAAGACGTTTCATACTTAGTCCTCGCTCTTTCCCTGCTTTTCAATTTTATAACCCACACCCCAAACCACCTTCAAATACTTAGGCTTTCTGGAGTTGATTTCTATTTTTTCCCGAATATGACGGATATGCACCGCTACAGTGTTGTCCGCCCCGATGGCTTCCTCGTTCCAAATGGAGGTATAAATTTCGTCAATGGAAAAGACTTTACCGGCATTTCGAACCAGAAGAAGGAGAATATTGTACTCAATAGGTGTAAGCTTTACCAGCTCGCCGTCTACGGATACCTCTTTGGTGTCATCATTAATCACCAGACCGCCGCAGCTGTAAATGGCTTCTCCCTTAGACTGTTCATTCATATTGCCGAGTTGGGTGTAGCGGCGAAGCTGGGACTTTACTCTGGCCACCATCTCCAAGGGGTTAAAGGGTTTGGTGATATAATCATCCGCACCGATATTTAAGCCGAGAATCTTATCGGTGTCCTCTCCCTTGGCACTGAGGATAATGATGGGAATGGAGCTTTTTTCTCGAATCTTCAAAGTGGTACGGATACCGTCCAGTCCGGGCATCATCACGTCCAGAATGATAAGATCCACATTTTCCTTCTCCAAAATCTTTAAAACATCATATCCGTCAAATGCCTTAATCACCTGATATCCTTCTCCGGTAAGGTAGATGGAAATGGCTTCTACAATCTGTTTATCATCATCGCAAACTAAAATCTTTTGCATAAAAATCTCCTTTACTCAAAAGTTATTTCCTACAGAGTATAGCAAAGCTTTTAAGAAAGAGAAAGGACAAGCCAAAGTCTTTAGAAAAAAATAAAAAAAAAGAATGTTGCTCTTCCAACATTCTTTAGAACTGCGCCCTCAGGGACTCGAACCCTGGACAAATAGATTAAGAGTCTACTGCTCTAC
>CALIEL010000192.1 GCA_938022235.1 Oribacterium parvum | reverse complement strand
TACAAGGCTTTCATTGACAGGAGAAAAGGAGAAAGTTATAATGCACTCGTATGTGGGGAGTTGTGCCCCAAGTAACAAGACTACGCCGAAAAATCGGCGATTATGGAGGATGAAAGATGAATAAAGTAGATTTGGTTTCCGCAGTAGCAAAGCAGGCAGAGTTATCTAAGAAGGATGCGGGATTAGCAGTTGAGGCTGTTTTTGATGCCATTTCTGAGGCTTTAGAGAAGGGGGATAAGGTTCAGCTTATCGGTTTCGGAACTTTCGATGTTTCTGAGAGAGCTGCAAGAGAGGGACGTAACCCAAGAACCGGAGAGACTATGAAGATTGCTGCTTCCAAGGCTCCAAGATTCAAGGCAGGTAAGGCTTTAAAGGATCGCGTGAACTAATTTCATGCGACTGGATAAGTATTTGAAGGTATCTCGTCTCATAAAAAGACGCACAATTGCTAATGAAGCCTGCGATACCGGTCGAATATCTGTTAACGGGAAAGTGCAGAAGGCTTCCTACGACGTGAAGGTAGGAGATGTCATCAGCATTCGTTTCGGAGAAAAAGCAGTAGAAGCCAAGGTATTGTCGGTGCAAGAGACTGTGCGAAAGGATGAGGCGGCAGAGCTATTTCAATATCTATGAGAAAGCAAGAGAAACAGAAAAGAAAAGTGTTTAAACATGGGGTTACTGTCCTGGGATTGTTCATGGTGGTAGCCCTTCTTGCTATTGTTATTTTTGTTCGAGGCAAAGAGCTTACGGAGAAAAATAAAAATTATCTTGCTATGGAAGAGAGTTTGGCTGAGGAGTATAGTAAGGAAGAGCAACGAGCTAAAGCTCTGGAAGAGAAAAAAGTCTATGTGAAGACCAAAGAGTATATCATGGAAGAGGCAAGAGAGATATTTGGATTGCAGATGCCGGATGAGATTATTGTAAGGCCGAAAGAGTAAAGACTGAAAGAGGAAAACCGTATGTCATAGTAGACTTTATCTATGTCATAGGGTTAGGATTAGAGAAAAGCGAAAGAGGAAGATTCTTCTTTCGTTTTTCCTTTGTATACAGGGATAAAATGAGAAAAGGAATCGATACCGAGCTATTTTTACAAGTGAAAAAACAGCAGTGGATACGGGAAGGAGATCAGATTTTGCTGGCTCTTTCCGGCGGTGCGGATTCCATGTATCTTTTGTATTTTTTAAAGGAATTACAGAACCATCTTTCTTTTTCTCTTAGAGCTATGCATGTGCAACATGGCATCAGAGGGGATGAAGCTGTAGAAGATGCCACATTTTCAAGGCAGCAGGCAGAGCTATATAAAGTGCCTTTTTTGGAATATACTTGTTCCGTACCGGACTATGCCGAGGAAAATAAGCTGGGAATAGAAGAGGCGGCAAGGACACTTCGCTACAAAGCCTTAAAAGAAGAAGCCCTTCGTTGGCAGGCGGAAAGTGGACGAAAAACTAAGATTGCCTTAGCACATCACATGGATGATCAGGCGGAAACGATATTGTTTCATTTGATTAGAGGTGCGGGATTTTCCGGAATAAGCGGAATGAAGGCAGAAGAGCTTCTGTCAGAGGCCGGGATTACCCTTCTTCGCCCCCTCCTGTTTTTACGGAAAGAGGAAATTCTAAAGCGACTGGAGGAATTGGGAATTCCCTATCGGGAGGACAGCACAAACCGGGACAAAAGCTATGCCAGAAATTATCTTCGTTTGGAAATTTTACCTGCTTTGGAGAAGATTAATGCCGGAGCGGTTAAGCATTTGCTGGAGGAGGCGGAGCTTTTTTCGGAAACGGAAGCCTATTTTCAAGAAAAGGCGACAGAATGGATAGAACGATACGGAGAACGGAAGGAAAGCTCTAGGGGAAAATGCATTTCTCTGTCGATTCCTCAATTAAAAAAGGAAAATGCCCTTTTTCGCAGAGAAATCTATAAGGAAGCCATTTTCTTGTTAAGGGGCAATACCACAGAATTTGGAAAGCTACATTACCATGGAATTGACCGCTTGTTGAAAAGGGGAAATGGGGGCAGACTTTCTCTCCCGAAAGGAGTAAAGGCGGAAGTGGAACAAAAACGACTGCTTTTAGAATAGTTTTAAAATCTGTAATCCGGAATATTGTAGGAAAATAGTAAATGAGGGACTCAATATGGAAAAAGAAGAAAAAATCCGAGTACTGTTTTCGGAAGAGGAAATTGAAAAGCGGGTAAGTGAACTGGCTGAGGAGATTGGAAGAGACTATGCCGGGAAGGATCTGCATTTAGTCTGTATTTTAAAGGGAGCTGCTCCCTTTATGTGTGAGCTGGCGAAAAAATTAAATAATCCCGGAGTTTCCATGGATTTTATGGCAGTTAGCAGCTATGGTTCTCAAACCCAAAGCTCCGGAGTAGTAAAGATTGTAAAGGATTTGGATGAGCCCTTGGAAGGAAAGAATGTTCTATTGGTGGAGGACATTATCGACACGGGAAGAACCTTACACCATTTGGAGCATTTGCTTCGGGAAAGGCGTCCCGCTTCTTTGGAAATCTGTACTCTCTTGGATAAGCCTGAGAGAAGAGAGGTAGAGGTAGATGTAAAATACAAGGGATTCTGGGTTCCGGATGTTTTCGTTGTAGGCTACGGCATTGACTATGCCCAGAAGTATAGAGCATTAAACTATATCGGAGAAGTGATTCTTTAAGTTTCAAAAGTTTTGATAAGAATTCTGGAATGGCGGTATCGCTTTTTTCAGGATTGGGGGAGTAAAGGAGGATTTCCGAAATGGAAGAAAGAGGAATCAATCGAGAGGCCTTATATAGCATAGGAAAGGGGTTTTATCGGGAGCCGGAGGAGAGCCCGGCCTTTTCGGATGTGACCATTCGTTTTCGTACCCTAAGAGAGGATGTAGATAGGGTTTTGCTTTATCTTCCGGATGAACAGCAGATTTATCCTATGCAGTTGGAAAGCAGTGATCACTATTTTGATTACTATGAAATGGAAATAAAACTGAAGGATAAACCTTTGCATTATTATTTTCGTATTGAAAAGGGAGAAGAGGTCGTCCATTACAATCGTTTAGGTGTGACGGAAGATTTGGACATTCAATACGCTTTTTCCATTTTTCCGGATTTTTTTGTTCCGGACTGGATTAAAGGTGTCACCATGTATCAAATTTTTGTGGACCGTTTCCGAAACAGTGACGGAAAGAATAATGTAGAGGACAGGGAGTATATTTATCTGGGACGTCCCGTGGTATCGGTTTCAGATTGGGATGCCCCTGTAGAGTCCTTTGATGTACATCGTTTTTATGGCGGCGATTTGGAAGGGGTTTGGGAGAAGCTGGATTACCTGGAACATTTGGGGGTAGAGGTTCTTTATTTCAACCCGCTTTTTGTATCTCCCTCCAATCATAAATATGATACCCAGGATTACGATCATATTGATCCCCATTTGGGAAGAATTGTGAATGACGGGGGCAAAGTGCTTCCAAAGGGGGGAACAGACAATAGAGAAGCCTCCAAGTACAGCATTCGCAGTACGGATAAAGAGAATCTGGAGGCCAGTGATACTCTGTTCTTACTTTTTGTGGAGGCCTGCCACAAGAGGGGAATGCGAGTGATTATCGACGGCGTTTTTAATCACTGCGGTTCCTTCCATCG
>CALIEL010000191.1 GCA_938022235.1 Oribacterium parvum | reverse complement strand
TTTTTCCTGGCTTTTGTGGGCCCCTATTTGGATCATCCCCCCATCGTATAAAGAGGAATTTCCATCCTAATCTCGATACAATAAATTGTATTGTTTTGGAAGAAAGGAAGCTCTATGGCCAAGGAAATGTGGAAGCCCGGAAATATGCTTTATCCGGTGCCTCCTGTGCTGGTGACTTGTCAAAATAAAAAAGGGTAAAGCAACATGCTTACGGTGGCCTGGGCAGGTACCATTTGCTCCACACCGGCTATGCTATCCATTTCCGTTCGGAAGGAGCGCTATTCCCATGCTATGTTGATGGAAACCGGGGAGTTTGTGGTGAATCTTCCCACGGAGGACTTGGTATGGGAAACGGATGAGGCCGGTGTACGTTCCGGAAGAGATATCGATAAGTGGGAAAAACTGCATTTGCATCAGGAAGAGGGGAAAATGCTTTCCGTTCCCATGATTTCGGAGTGCCCGGTAAATATGGAATGTAAAGTAAAGCAGGTATTGGAGCTGGGAAGTCACGACCTGTTTTTGGCGGAAATCCTGGCGGTTCATGTAGACTCTTCCTTATTGGATGAAAAGAAACGCTTGCAACTGGAAAAGGCAAAGCTTTTGGCCTATTCCCACGGACAATATTTCGGTTTGGGAAAAGTACTGGGAAGCTTCGGATTTTCCGTACGAAAAGGAGCGAAGAAAAAAACAGCAGGAACAGAAAGGAAAAAGCATGGCAGCAGAAGAAAATAAAGACATGGAAGAGGAGCTGATGGGGCTTTCCGAAGACTTGGCCAGATGGAATGCCAGAAGGTCCAAGGAGGAGCAGTACCATATTATAGAAGAAGAATCCGAGAAGCTTAGGGCTAAAAATCAAGAAGAATTTTCTGAGGATAGAAGAGAACAGAACAAGGAAGGAATCACCGCGACAGGACAGAAGCATGCTTCTTCAGAGCAGGACGGAGATGGCCTGAAAAACGGAAAATGGACTACGGAAGAGCTTCATCGTTATCGTCGTGCAGGGGATAAAATTCCGGAATATACCGCAGGTTACCTGCCCAGTGAAGAAAAGTTTATCCGTTTTACGATGGCCTATTATAAGAAGAAAATCTGGAGCTTGGTTTTTATTTTTTGGCTTGCTCTAGGCCTTTTGGCATTTTCTCAGTATTGGATGGGAAATAGCTTTTTTGCCATTTGCATGGTAATTCTTATGGCTCTTGTTCCATTTTTGCTGTTTTATCTTTATAAGGGACAACTTCGGAATCTGTATCGGTCTTCCAATAAAAAGCTGAATTTACCGGTAAGCATCGCCTTCTATAAAAACTATTTTTTGATGAAGACGGAACGTAGCAGTATGGTTGTGTACTACGATGAGCTGAAAAACATCGTGGATATGGAGACGTTGTATCTTTTGGACATCGGCGGCAATGCGCTGATTCCCGTAGACAAGGACAGCTGCAGCGAGTCCTGCAGGGACTTCCTGGAGGCAGTACGGAAGAACCTTCTTATAGGAAGAAGATAATGTCAAAGGAAAAATGAAAATAAAGAGCTGAATAAAGGCTATTATTTGGCTTTTCAATACAAAATAACTTCGAAACAGGGGCACGCTCTCGCTAACCTCGCCTCGCAGGGGTTCTAAGCTTTTATAAGACAAAAGCCAAGAACCCGCGGGCTCAGATTACCCCTTATTCCGAAGTTATTTTGCTGAAAAGCCTTCTCATGTCTTTACTGATTCAGCTCTTTTTTATTTCCTTTTTTCTTTGATTAGCCTTTCTTATGGAAGGAGCCGTAGTTGTGTCCTGCCTGCAGGTCTACGCCTTTGGCTTTAGCCAGCTCGGATACGGTTACCAGCTGGAAGCCTCTTTCCTGTAAGGCGGGGATCAGTACTTCTGCTGCATCGGCACTTTGGGAATAGATGGAATGCATTAAGATGACATCTCCGTCCTTTACGTGCTGTAATACGGTGTTAATGGTACTCTTGGAGTTTCTGGTTTTCCAGTCCAGGGTATCAATGCTCCAAAGAATGGAAGGCTGTCCCTGGTTTTGTAAAGCGGCCTTAACGCTGGCGGAGGTAGCTCCGTAGGGAGGACGCACCAGAGAAACGGACTGGCCGGAAAGTTTTCTTAAAATCTCGGTGGTTTTTGCCAGGGACTGGCTTGCTCCTGCCTGAGAAAGCTTTGGGAGATTCTCATGCTTATAACTGTGGTTACCAACTTCATGTCCTGCCTCTGCCACACGCTTTACTACGGAAGGATACTTTTCTGCCTGGGTTCCTACGAAGAAGAAGGTTCCCTTTCCGCCGTACTTTTGGAAGGCTGCCAGAATACGGTCTTCATATTTTCCGGGACCGTCATCGAAGGTTAGGGCAACCATGGGTTTGGAAGCGTCCACATTGCTCTTGGAAACCTTATGGCTCTGCTCCGGCTGTTCCTCTCTGGGGCTTTCCCCCTTTGCAACCACAGTGACTAAAATGCCGTCAATGTGCATTCCCACACCGATTTTTCCGCTATCTTCTCCGTTTTTCGCCCAATTCTGCCAGGTACCCAGTACCGCGGTTTTGTAGTACACGTCATACTGATCCTTTAAACTGCCGTTTAGGGAAACGCGGATACCCTCTAAAGGCATACTCTGTCCTTCACCGGCGACCTGTCCATTTTCATAGGTTTTACTCCAGCCGCTACCGGAAATGTTGACTTGATACTGAATGGTACCGGTGCTTCCCTCCGGCTGATGCTTTAAAAGGATTTTAACTGCGGTGGGATAATTTTCTGTTTTCATCTGCCTTTGACTATCGTTGCTGTAGCTTTGGAAGCCGGTATCCGTTCCGTATAAGCTATAGTAGGACTTCAAATGATGCTCCTCCGCAAAGCTATTTCTTACTCCAAATAAAGGGAGAAAGGCGAAAAAGCAAAGAAAGAGGAAAGAAAGAAGAGCTCCTTTCATAAAAGAAGGCACTTGATTCGTCTTATTTCGATTCAACATTTTCATCATAACACTCCTTATAGAATTACAAGCTCCTATCACTCATTCTATTTCTGAAAGCTTAGAAGGATGGAAGGGCTTTAGTAGCTTAGCTTTTTCATTCAACTTGTTCTCGGGTTGTTGTAAATTCTTAAAAACATTAGAATAATTAAGAAATTACAACACCTTAAAATGATAGCACATTAGGAAAGACAGAAAAGGGAAGATTTGGTTACAAAATAAAGAAGAATGGAAAGAATTCCTATAGAGTTTTATTGAGCAGCCGTGAGCGCTTTGGCTTTTACTAGGGTTTGCCCTAGTCATGTGAAGGACTGTAAAACCAAAAAAATTTTCTAAGCAATATAGGTCTGAATATGGAGGATTCTGAGCCCGTCGAAACTTACCGAAAGCCAATCGAGTGACGGACTGTAAAAATCAATAGATGAAGCGATAGATGCAGTATGGGTCTGTAATAGGGGGTAATCTGAGCCCGTCGAAACTTATCGAAAGCCAGTGAAGTGACGGACTGTAAAAATCAATAAATGAAGCGATAGATGCAGTATGGGTCTTGTAATAGGGGGCAATCTGAGCCCGTCGGTACTTGCGAAAAACACAAGAACTGTGTTTTTCGCTTAGTATCCGCTACGAGGCGAAGTTAGCGAGAGCGTGCCCCGATTACAAGACCCATACTGCATCGGGCGCAACATTACAAAGAATACAGTCCTTCACTACGAAGGCGAGGTTAGCGAGAGCGTGCCCCGATTACAGACCCATACTGCATCATCGCGAAACTTCTGAATATTTACAGTTCTTCACGCTAAAAGGCGAGCTCAGTGAGAGCCCGCCTTAGCTTTAGACCTGTAACCGCATGGAAAACATAACTTTTTCTGTAGTCCTTTTTTAATTCTTAACGAGTATCGCACGCGTAGTGTGCGATATCTCGTTTTTAAATTTTAAATCAAAAGGTAAGAATAATCGTTGTAAACGGTATCTACCAGTTCAGCCAGACGATAGAA
>CALIEL010000190.1 GCA_938022235.1 Oribacterium parvum | reverse complement strand
GTAATTTACTTTATCTGTATGTTTTCCGTGGGGATGATGGGTGTCGTTCCGATTCTGTATCTTGTCTACCCTGCTGCCTATGCGCTTATCGGCGGACCTATCGTCATGCTCTTTATGGCAAAGGTGAATAAACCCTTCGGGCTTCTCATTTTCGGCATGATTACCCCCTGTATCATGTTCCTATTCGGGCATACCTTTGTGGTTCCTCTCCTCTCCCTTCTCTTCTGCCTCCTTGCAGAAGGCATCCGGCGGATGGGAAAGTATCAGTCCGGCTCTGCCACAATGCTAAGTTATGCGGTTTTTAGTCTCTGGCCCTGTAATTCCCTGCTGCAAATGCTTCTTTTGAAAGAGCGTTATATGGAGATGGTGGTAAAAGAAATGGGAGAGAATTACGGAAATGCCATTGAAAAGCTTATTAGCGTGCAAAATATGGCTATCGTTTATGTCTGCACCTTCCTTTTCGGACTTCTCGGCGCCTTTCTCGGAAGAAAGCTTTTGAAGAAACATTTTGAAAAAGCGGGAATTGTATAGCAAGATGGAGCAGCGCAATACGAGTAGAGCAAGGTAGAGTGCAGCAACACGGAGCTAAGCAATACGGGGTAGAACAATACAGCATAGAATAGTACGAAATAGAACAGTATGGAGTAAAATAATGCAAAATAAAAGTAATTTAGAGCGTACCATCAAAGAAAAGCCCTGGGTGGAAAAGCGGAATCCCTTTAATCCAAACCCGATTACCAAGCTTCTCGTTTTACTTTTTTTAGGCTTCACGATTATGAACTATCTCCCCTTTTACGGAGAATGGGCAGTGGTGCTTCTCTTTTCCGTCTTCTTCTTTCTGAACGGTTTTCGAAGAACTGCGCTATTCGCTCCTCTTGTTTTTGCCGCACTCTGCTTTGTTCCCGGGTATTCCGCCCAGTATTTTATGCCGGTCCCCTTACGTATTCTGTTTTCCTTTCTCTATATTTTTCGTCTGCTTTTTTTACCCTATCTTGCAGGAAGCTTTTTCATGAGGACTTCGGATGTGGGCGCCATCTTAAGCTCCATGGATTTTCTCCATATCCCCCAATGCATTTCCATCCCTATAGCCGTGATGTTCCGGTTTTTTCCCGCCTTCACGGAAGAGAAAAAAGCCATTGAACGAGCTATGAAAATTCGGGGAATTCAGACTTGGAACCCGATGCAGAATCTGCTCTATGTTTCAATTCCGCTCCTCATCATTTCCGCGAACATTGCGGAGGATATCGCTAAGGCGGCGGAGTGCAAATGCATCGAGAATCCTGTCAAAAAGACGCGCTACAATACGGTTCGTCTGCAAATCGTGGACGCTGTTTTTC
>CALIEL010000189.1 GCA_938022235.1 Oribacterium parvum | reverse complement strand
CGTACTCAACGTGAGAGGTGTTGATGGTGATTCCTCTTTCTCTCTCTTCCGGAGCCTTATCGATGTTAGCGAAGTCTGTTGCTGTGTTACCAGCTACACGGTCTGCTAAAACCTTGGTGATAGCAGCTGTAAGAGTTGTCTTACCGTGGTCTACGTGTCCGATAGTTCCGATGTTACAGTGTGGTTTGGTTCGCTCAAAATGCGCCTTTGCCATTTCAATACCCTCCTAATAAATGTAATACAACGAAAATCATGCCAAGCACCAACGCATGCATAGCATGCGAATTGCAGTACATCCCAAGTTCGTCCGAAAAAGAACCCAGTGACCATGATTTTATCATTAGTTTTCCTTGAAAGCAAGCCTTTTTCTGTAGTCCTAAGGCCCACAGAAAAGGCCTGTTAAATCTTCTTTTTTCTATCCCATAGTTAAGTTTTTCTATGGAATAAATATGTTCTTTTTCCTACGTAGTTCTATTACTTCTTTACGTTGGAAAGAACCTTTTCCTGAACGTTCTTAGGACACTTCTCATATTTCTCGAAGAACATGGAGTAGTTTGCTCTACCCTGTGTCTTGGAACGAAGGTCTGTTGCATATCCGAACATCTCTGCCAGTGGAACGTAGGCATTAACCTGCTTTCCGGAAGGGATGTCTTCCATGCTCTCGATTCTACCACGACGAGAGTTTACGTCTCCGATTACGTTACCCATATACTCTTCCGGTGTAGTAATCTCCACCTTCATGATAGGCTCTAAAAGGATTGGATCTGCCTTCTGCATAGCGTTCTTGAAGGCAATGGATCCTGCAAACTCGAAGGCACGCTCGTTAGAGTCGACCTCGTGGTAAGATCCGTCATAAACGTTTGCATTAACACCCAGTACAGGGAATCCTGCAAGAATACCGGAATTGGCAGCTTCACGAATACCCTTCTCGATTGCAGGGATGTATTCCTTAGGAATAGATCCACCCACAACGGTAGACTGGAACTTGAAAAGCTCTTCTCCGTTTGGATCCATAGGCTCGAACTTAACCTTACAGTGTCCGTACATACCGGAACCACCGGACTGGTGAATGTACTTTCCTTCCACATCAACAGGCTTTGTGAAAGTCTCTTTGTAAGCAACCTCGGGAGCACCAACGTTTGCCTCTACCTTAAACTCACGAAGGAGACGGTCTACGATAATCTCAAGGTGCAACTCTCCCATTCCGGAGATGATGGTCTGTCCTGTTTCCTCGTTGGTTCTAACACGGAAGGTAGGATCTTCTTCGGCAAGCTTTGCCAAAGCCTCACCCATCTTACCCTGAGAAGCCTTAGTCTTAGGCTCGATAGCCACAGAGATAACAGGCTCCGGGAACTCCATGGACTCGAGGATGATGGGGTGCTGCTCATCACAGATGGTATCTCCTGTGGAAGTAAGCTTAAATCCTACTGCCGCAGCGATATCTCCGGAGAATACCTCATCCAACTCGTTTCTCTTGTTTGCGTGCATCTGCAGCAAACGTCCAACTCTTTCCTTCTTTTCCTTTGTGGAATTCAGAACATAAGAACCGGTCTTTAATGTTCCGGAATACACACGGAAATATGCCAACTTACCAACGAAGGGGTCAGTCATAATCTTGAATGCCAGAGCAGCGAAAGGTGCACTGTCGGAAGAAGGTCTGCTGTCAGGCTCTCCATCCATATCGGTTCCCTGAATATCGGGAACGTCTGTCGGTGCAGGTAAGAAATCAATAACCGCATCCAAAAGCTTCTGTACACCCTTGTTACGGTAAGCAGTACCGCAAAGACAAGGAATAGCCTGTCCTGCAATGGTACCCTTACGAAGGGCTGCCTTTAATTCCTGCTCGCTTGGAATTTCTCCCTCAAGGTATTTCTCCATAAGGTCATCATCCAACTCGGAAATCTGCTCTACTAACTTCTCACGATATTCCTCAGCCAAGTCCTTGAACTCTTCAGGAACATCTGTGATCTCGATATCTTCACCCTTGTCATCCTTGTAGAAGTAAGCTCTCATCTCGAAGAGATCGATTACTCCTTTAAAGGTGTCTTCTCTTCCCATCGGAACCTGGGTAATGATACAGTTCTTACCCAAACGGTCTACGATAGTCTGAACAGAGTGGAAGAAATCCGCTCCCACAACGTCCATCTTGTTGATGAACGCCATACGAGGTACATTGTAGGTATCTGCCTGACGCCATACGTTCTCAGACTGAGGCTCTACACCGCTCTTTGCGTCAAATACACCTACTGCGCCATCCAAAACACGAAGAGAACGCTCAACCTCTACAGTAAAGTCTACGTGTCCCGGGGTGTCAATAAGGTTGATTCTATATTCCGGTGCCCCTTTAATCTTCTTGTGCTCCTTCTCAGGAATCCAGTGGCAAGTGGTTGCAGCGGAAGTAATGGTGATACCTCTCTCCTGCTCCTGCTCCATCCAGTCCATGGTAGCACTACCTTCGTGGGTTTCTCCAATCTTGTGGTTTACACCGGTGTAATAGAGGATACGCTCGGAAAGTGTTGTTTTACCGGCGTCAATATGCGCCATGATACCAATATTTCTTGTGTGCTCAAGGGAATACTGTCTTTCAGCCAATGTCTTTCCTCCTATTAGAATCTGTA
>CALIEL010000188.1 GCA_938022235.1 Oribacterium parvum | reverse complement strand
GCATAAAAATGGGAACCTGCCGATAGCGGATTGGTATAGTTCAGATATCCCGGTAAAGAAAGGATACTGCCGGAAAGAAATAAAAACAGGTAGCCAACAATGCTGACAAAAGAGGCCATTTTCGTAAAAATGAGGGTTAAGGCAGACAGTATATAGGATATCCCCATACAGCCAAAGCACACCGGCATAGCAATATAAAAGGATTCAAATCGAAAGCTAAGCTTTATAAACAAAGAGGCTATTCCTATGCAAATACAAGCTTTAACACTATTTAGCAAAAACCAAACCAAGGTTTTTACGCTAATGATTTGCATAATGGAATAGGGTTTAATCATCAGGTTTTGCAAAGTTCCCATCTGCTTTTCCGTGGATATACATAAAGACGCTTCCGATAAAACACCATTTACCAAAATCCACAAAACATAAGCAAAGAGCTTTTCCTCTTGTTCCCCCTCAGTATTCATGACTATTACAAGTAACAAAATATCTGTTAATATGCCCACAATATAATCCGGATAATAGCTGGCTGCCTCTATCAGACTTTTTTTGCATTCCGCTTTAATCAGTTTCATGGAAAACCTCCAGCAATATTTCTTCCAAGTCACTTTCCTTTTTTCTTATTTCCAGAATTTCATATTTTTTATAATAGCTTTGATATATATCCTGAAAGCTTCCCCGAACCGTGTCACATTCCGGCACATTATCCTTTATAAAGGAAACCATATATAAATCCTTGTCTTCGTAATCCGTTTTATCGAATTCATGTACGACTCCATCCTTTAAAATCAGTATTCTGCTTTGAAGTTTTTGTACCACATCCATTTGATGTGAGGTAAGTAAGACTGCAATTTTCTCTGTTTTTATAATGGTATTCAATATCTGTATAACGGATAACTTACTCTGTATATCCAGCCCCAAAGTAGGCTCATCCAAGAGTAAGAGCTTCGGAGAAGACATTAGGGCAATCAATAAAGCCAGCTTTTGTCGCATTCCTCGTGAATAAGTCCCTACAGCTTCATGGATTGCTTCTTCCAATTCGAATAGGGAAATATATGTTTTGATTTTCTCGTTCCCAGAATCGATGTTCAGAAGTCCGGAAAAGTACTCAATATTTTGCCATCCGGTAAGATAATCATAAACATTCACACTGGATTCCAGCAAAGCATTTACCTTGGAAAAATACTCCTTGTTTTTATACGTAAAAATGTCTCGTCCGTCCAAGAGTATAGATCCCGAATCTGCCTGTATCATTCGCAGAATACAGTTAATTACGGTAGTCTTTCCGGCTCCATTATTCCCCAGCAAACAGACGATTTCTCCTTCATTGATGGAAAAATTCAGATTTTTCAAAACTTCTTTTGCCTTAAATCTTTTCTTCAAGTCCTTAATTTCCAGCATTTACTACCTCCTTTCCTATCCGGTAGTTGCAACTGATATCGCGATACCATCATTGGATTTACATCCTGACATAATCAGTAGCTGATTCGTCCAACTCAATTGTGTCACCAGTGGTGACACAATTTCATTTCCTACACATAGCATCATTAGAATAAAAATCAACTCTGTACTACCCATATAATCAATAATTTTCTGGCCAACCTCAAGCTCTTTCCTTGCGTGAATATCCTCCACATCAAGTCCACCATACAGTCCCATATATCCTGCATTTTGAAATATTGCAAATTCCTCATTCGTTATAACCCCGGCATCATTCGCCGCTTCCGCTAAAAGTTGATTCCACTGTTTAATATCGCCCCTGCCTCCACGATTTTCCTGACCTCAGGAAAATCGCTAAACATTACATAACACTTTCTCCTATAGCTTTATCCCCGCAAAAAGGCAATACTTTTCGATAAAAAATTTAGACCTTCCAAGATATCTCTATCCCGGAAGGCCCACAAAAATATGCTTTAAAATATCTCTTTTAGCATACTGTCCTGTATTTCTTTTTTGAATTACTTTACCCACTGCCCTCTTTCATTTAAACGGAAGCCGGAAATAGTAGTGTTCTTCGCCATTGCCCCGTCCTCTCTGAAATAGTAGTAAACCGTGTTTCCATTTTCCTGTAAGGAAATCCAGCCTGTTCTCATGGCACCGGAATTGTCAAAGTAATATTGCTCCTTGCCGATCTGCATGATGCCGTTAGAAAGCATGGCTCCACAGCGACCATCCTTTTCCGGACGAAGATAATACCACTTTTGGTCAATCAATCTCCAGCCGGTCTTCATATCTCCGTTGACAGGATCCAAATAGTACCAGTCCCCATAGCTGTTCTTAAACCATCCGGTTTCCATCTCCGCCTGTCCATTGAAATGATACCAATGTCCATTCCACTCTACCCAGGTGTTGATGGCAGGCTGGCTGTTGGGGAAACGGA
>CALIEL010000187.1 GCA_938022235.1 Oribacterium parvum | reverse complement strand
CGGGGATTTTAGGGACTCCACCTACTACGATTCTGGTAGCCTCACCGGCTGTGTGGGAATCAACTGCGTGAATACTCTTGCTGAATTTCATGATGCTTACCTCCATAGTTTATTTTTATAAAGGAAAAGTCGCCCCATAAGACGACTTTTCCGATTCTTAACAAGTAATGGTTCAATCCTGCGTCATCTTCCGTGTTCTTTATGCCGCCTGCTTCTTTTCCTTGCTTAAGGAATAGAACATGGTTGCTGCGGTGTAGAACATAACGCAGATAACGATAATCTTTAAAATGTGAGAGGGTAATCCTAATGCTACTCTGGTCGCTACAAATACACCCAAAGAGCCGAAAATGGTTCCCCACAAAGCTACCTTTCTATTGTAGCTGCCTTCCTTTACGAAACGAACGGAAGCAACCGGCATAAGGTATGCACAGGATCCCATCATGATGGGGAAGGCAACCTTCGGGTCCATGCCCAATACGCAAACCAGGGCAAGACAAGGTGCATATAAGCCAACTCCGGCAGTCATAACTGCGCCTAAGATGAAGTTAATTACGATAGCAACAATAAGCTTTATTCCGCTGAGTCCGATGGCTGTTCCTTCTACGGGGATAACATTCGCCACCTGTAAAATGATGACGAAACCGATTACTACCATGGCAACACCCATAACCAGCTGAATCATCTGCTTGGAAAGCTTGGAAATAATTCCTGCACCAATCCATGCACCGACCATAGCCGCAAGTATCATGGTAACCAATGTGATAGGCTCTACTTCCACTCCCTGAATAAAGAGGAAGGCCTCCATAACGACAGGAATAGTACAAGCTACATTCAAGGTTCCGGGAATCAGCTTGTCATCCACCTGCTTTAAGCCCTTGTAAAGGGAAGCGCCCGGAGCGAAGGATCCGATACCGAATACGTCGAAGAAGTTAATTCCAAAACCGATAGCACTGCTAACCGCGGTATTGCTTTCCTTCTCCATGCTATCCTTATGCGCCAGTAAATCCTTTACAAATGCGACTAAAAAAATAAGCGCTAAAATGCCCAGTATCACGAGCAAGCCTACAGTAACCATTTGTTGAGCATTCATATCTTTCTCTCCCCCTTGCAAAATCTTTCACAAAAGAGACTCCTGCCGTTCTCATTCATTGTGAAATAATTCCCAATTGTTCTGTTCCTCATTTTAAGACGAAAATGCTACTTCGTCAATTCCTATTGAGAAGCGGTATAAGCAAAAATTTTTTAAAAACTTTTATAATTTTTATAAAAATTTTTATTCTTAACGAGTATCGCACGCGTAGTGTGCGATATCTCGTTTGTTCTTATCTTCGATAAGCCCGTTTCACATAGTCCAATCTGGCGCTGAGATTCTCCAGCATGGCATCCAGCACAGTTAAAGCCGTCATGGCTTCCACCACCACATTGGCCCGCTCTACCACCGTAGGATCATGAAGTCCCTTGATGGCGATGGTAATTTCTTCTCCCGCTTCATTTACCGTTTGCTGGGGCTTGGAAATGGAAGGTGTGGGCTTAAAGCTGGCTCTGATGCGAATGGTGCTTCCGTCACTCATTCCCCCCAGAATGCCGCCGCTATGGTTGCTGCCCTTTTTCAATTTTCCTTCGAAGGAAGTAGTTCCTTCTAGCAAGGAATGAGGACAACTATCCTTCCCTGCCGCATCCCGCTCTTTCTCTTCTGATTCGTAATCTTTCTCTTCCATAAGGAAAAATGCATCATTGTTCTCGGAGCCAAGGCTCTTGGACACTTCGATGCCGTCTCCGATTTCCACCGACTTTACCGCACCGATGGACATCACGGCTTTTGCCAGGGAGGCATCCAGCTTATCAAAAACCGGTTCCCCGATGCCGGCAGGAAGTCCTTCCACCAGACATTCCACCACTCCTCCGGCAGAATCCCCCTGTTCTCTTAAGGAGAGAATCTTCTGTTCCGCCAAAAGCTCCGCCTTCTGCCGATCTTCTGTCAGGGAAATGCCGGCAAGCTCGATGACCTTGGCCCGGACGGAAACCCCCAGCTCTAATAGCATTTTCTTGGCAATGGCTCCCGCCGCCACTCTGGCAATGGTTTCCCTTCCGGAGGAACGACCTCCCCCCCGATAATCCCGAAAACCGTATTTGGCAAAAAAGCCGTAATCCGCATGGCCCGGGCGAAAGGCATGGGCAATTTCCCCGTAATCCTTGGAGCGCTGATCCTCGTTCCACACGACCATGGCAATGGACGTACCGGTGGTTTTTCCCTCAAAAATACCGGAAAGAATCTCTACCTTGTCCCCTTCCTTCCTCTGAGTCATCTTCAGATTCTTCCCCGGACGGCGCCGTTCCAGCATTTCCTGAATATCCTCTTCCGACAGGGAAAGCCCTGCGGGGCAGCCATCTACAACCACCCCCAGGGCCTTACCGTGGGATTCACCAAAAGTACTGATATGAAATATTTTTCCAAACTGACTTCCCGCCATTCCTTACCCCCGACACTCTACCATACAGATGCTGTTTGGTTCATCCACTTCCAGCTCTCTTGCACACATGGTTAAAAGTCCCTGCTCATAATCAATGTTGAAAAAGGTAATGGTACCGCTTTCATTGTTGGCTACCGCAAGGTGCTTTTCATCCGGGAAAATGCAGAAATCCTTAGGATATTCGCCGGCAATGGGAAGGCTTCCCTTCATGGTTAAAAGCCCTGTCGCTTTATCTCTGTCATAGATAGTGATGGTATTAATTCCCGCATTGGACACGAAAAGATGAGAAGCATCCGGATCCGGAGAAAAACGCATCTGGCAAGCGGCAATTAAGGGGTTGTTTTCCTTATCGTTATGGGTGGAAATGGTCTGCAGCTTCTCCAGCTTCACCTCCGAGTCCTTCTCTCCCTAGGAAAAATGATACACATCCACCACATTTTTTAATTCATACAAAAGATAAAGGTAATTTCTGTCCGGGAAGAAACGAAAATGTCTTGGGCCGGACTGCAGTTCGCATCGCAAAGTATCTACCTGTCGCATCTTCCGATCCGCCTTGTCGAAACGGAAAATCTTTACCTGATCAATTCCTAAATCCGCCACCAGAATAAACTTCTGGTCATCCGTCATACGGGAGCAGGAAACATGGGGGCGGAAGGTACGCTCCGCCACGGAACCTATGCCTTGATCATAAACGCCGTCCACAATCGGGCCTACAGAACCGTCCGCTTCCAAAGAAAGCAGGGTGG
>CALIEL010000186.1 GCA_938022235.1 Oribacterium parvum | reverse complement strand
ACCATCCTAAAGGAATTTATTCAGTGGGGTGTAACATATGTTTGACAAACCTACATGCAGGGAAATAATTGACGTTTTAGTTCTCTTACAGACCAATTAGCATTCTCTGTTTCTTTCTCATAAAAGCTACGCTTGTCATTATCTTCTATAGATAAAAGTTCTAAATAATGTGACCAAGTTAATTTTCCAGACATCGTCTGGAAAATTGGATATGTCAAATAAAAACTCCTCCTATTTCCCAATATGTTTTTACTAATATCCGGTAGTCTTGTTAGAATAGAAGCCGCCATATTTTTCACAGCCATATCCCCAGCACCTCCTTAATCTTTTTCTCAACTCGTAGAAGCTTCGCATATTTCATTAACCTTGCTTCATTTTTTGAGGATTCGTTAACATACCGATGAATAGCTGTATTGAAAATTTCTGCATCCAACTTATTACGGTGAAACAATACATCGCAAATTGTTCGTTCTTTATCATATATTTGCATAATTGTTCCGTCTATCTCTACTTCAGCTATCCCAAGATTATAGCGATTCGTTCTAATAAAATGTGGTTTAACAATAGGATAATCTATATAAAATCTTGTTCGACCACTCTTACTGTCCACCGCCAAATGCCATGCAGAGGGCGTTTTATCTATATATCCATAGTAGTCTAATGCCGATTCCATACACAGGACGCCATCAGGAAATAACGCTTTTAAAATAGGAATTTCTGAAAAGCTGCTTTCCTGTATGTATTGATAATATCCTCTTCTAATTTGCTCTATCTTATCTTGCTCCAAAAGATTTTGAATTCTTTTGTAATAAATTCCTGATTCTCTAAGTTCCGAAGTCTTCATTACTCCACCATATTGTCCGAATAGTTCTTTCAAATCCTCACTCATTGATATATCCTCATATTATTTTTTTGTACAATTTATTATATATAGTTGTATAGTTTAGTAATTAAAGTATATCTCTCTAAATAAGAAAGTCAAGAAAAGGGGCTATAAAAATCAAAATAGATTTTTATAGCCCCTTTACAATTTGTTTCTAACTGTCTTTCGATATATGATTTTCTTCCAATTATCCGGAAACGCTTATCTCTTAACTACTAAACTTTATCTCTTATACTCATTGAAGAAGTCCTGGAACTGCTTATAAAAATCCTCTTCCTCCTTGGATCTTCTCTGCTTTCCCTTGGATTTTCCTTCTTGCTCCTTGGATGGTGCGGAGCTTTCCCCATTGTCCCCGGAATTTCCTTCCGGTACATTTTCCTGAGGAGCCTCTCCTTGAGAATTACCGCCTTGCTGTTGCTCTCCGGAGGATGCTGAGCCGTTGGATGTTCCGTAATCTGTTGCGTTGGCTTTTCCAAGGGTAACATGTACTTGTACTTCGTTGTACTTACCACTGCCATCCTGACGCATTACGGTTAAAGTAACCTCTTCTCCTATACGATACTTGGAGAGAAGGGACTTCAAATCTGCGGTAGTGGCAATGCCCTGTCCGTCCAGCTTGGTAATAATATCTCTTTCCTGGAGTTCACTGTTCTGTGCTCCGGTATCCTCTAAAACCTTAAAGATATATACACCCTTAGGCATTGCAAAGCTTTCTGCGGTCTGGGCATCAATATTCTTCACCTGTACTCCCAGCACACCCTGCTCTTCCTTGGGAACATCCTCTCTGGTTGCCAGAGTGGAAAGGGATTTCAAAATGCTTTCCGCCTTGGAGGATGGGATGGAATAGCCCATACCCTCTACATCCGTGTCGGAGTACTTGGCCACATTGATACCGATTAATTCCCCCTGCATATTCAGAAGGGCTCCGCCGGAATTACCGGGGTTGATAGCCGCATCCGTCTGTAATAATCCCTCTGCGGTTCCGTCTTCCGTCTCCACGTCTCTATCCTTTGCGGAAATGATTCCCTTGGTTACGGATTGACCATAGCCCAAAGCATTTCCGATGGCTACTACCTGGTCTCCCACCTCCATAGCATCGGAGGAACCGATTTCAATCACTTTAATCTTGTCTCTGGTTTCCTGAGATAAGTCTGAAAGCTTCACGGAAACAAGGGCTAAATCCACCGTGGCATCGGTTCCCTTCACCTGAGCCTTGGCGGTACTGTCGTCAATGAAGCTTACAGTTAAGGAATTGGAGTCCTGAATCACGTGATTATTGGTAGCAATCAAAAGTTCCGTTTCATTCTTTCCAACGATGACACCGGAACCGCTGGCAGGATACTCGGTTTCTCTCTGGATATCGCCGAAGATGGAAAAACCGTTTTCCTGATAACGCATCATATTGGTAATAGCTACAACGGAAGGCATAGCCTCCTTAGCCACCTGACTGACAGAGCCGGAATCCGCCTGCACCACCGTCTTTTCCTTCTCTACATCGGAAGCGCTGGTCTTTTTCTCCTGCTTTTCTTTCTGCTTTTCTTCCTTGGATTCCTGAGTACTGTCTTGCTTCGAATTCGCCTCATTATCCTGAGAAAGCTCTCCTTCCGCCAGAATATGATAAATCCCATTGGATTGAGCAAGGTAATTGATGCCCACCATACAAGTTCCGGCAATCACTCCGAAAAGCAAAGCCGAAAAGACTATCCCAATAAAACGTTTCATCTCTTCTCCCCCTTAAAATATTTTTCCGTTAATAATATTGCAGAAAAACACTGTCTTCCATCTACTGAAGCATTATCTTATATAAAAAATATCTCTTTATTTTAAAGAGATATTGTGTTCAATTTGTGACAATGCATAAAACTTCCGAAGAACTTTTCTTTTCCGAGACTCCCCTTCATTTTACCATAGTGTTAACGGTTTTCCAAAAGCACAATGGCCTTCGCCGCAATCCCCTCGCCCCTTCCGGTAAAGCCCAAGCCTTCCTCTGTTGTGGCTTTCACGGAAATCTGTCCTCTTTCACAATGAAGCGCCCTGGCGATGCATTCTTCCATCTCCAGAATATAATTCTTGATTTTCGGTCTTTCCAGTAGGATACAAATGTCTGCATTTCCCAGAGTATAGCCCTTCTCCTGTACCAAAGCATAGGCCTTTTCCAAAAGCAGGACAGAAGAAATCCCCTTATAGCGTTCCTTCGTATCCGGAAAATGTCTTCCGATATCTCCAAGAGCTGCTGCCCCCAGGATGGCATCGGTTAAAGCGTGCAGCACCACATCCGCATCGGAATGTCCCAAAAGTCCCTTTTCATAAGGAATCTTTACCCCGGCAAGAATC
>CALIEL010000185.1 GCA_938022235.1 Oribacterium parvum | reverse complement strand
TATTTTATGAAGTAAAGTTTCAAGATAAGCCTCTTAGCAAGGCGGAAATAGAAAAGGAGATAGCGCAGGTAAAGGAATGCGGCCTGCAATGCTATCGTTACGGCTTCCTTTCCAAAAGCGGATTTGAAGCAATATCTCAGGATGATTTGCTTTTGATTTCCTTAGAAAGTCTGTATGTATAGTTTTCTATGGCAAGTTTTAAGATAAAAAATATTTTCTTCTCATCAGAGAAAATCACTTCGGAGGCTTTTTTAGCCTCCTTTTTTACGCTATACTAGGACAGTTCAAAGAAATGAAGGGAGAACTATGGAAAAAAGTCTGAAAGACCAAGTATATGAATCTATTCTGGAGGATATCTTCCAGGGCAATGTTTCTCCGGGAGATATTTTGAATGAAAAGGCACTACTGGAAAAATACCACTGTAGCAAGTCTCCGGTTCGAGAGGCGCTGATGGCACTTTGTGCGGACGGCATTTTAAAAAATATCCCCCGCTACGGCTATGAGGTGGTGCGCCTCAGTAAGGAAGATATCTACGATATGCTGGCTTTCCGCTTTGTCTTGGAGCGGGGAGTGCTTTTGGAGTGCGGAGCGGAGCTTAGGGAGGAAGATTTTCGGGACTTGGAGCAGATCAACAGTCAGTGCAGTGAAAATAATACGGACGCCATGACTCACTGGAAGCATAACATGGAATTTCACCTTCGTTTGATTGCCTGTGCCCACAATGACTATATTACGGAGCAACTGGAAAAATGCATGACCAGACTGAAGCGAGCCTACTCCCAGTACTATTGGAAGAAGGACAAGGAAATTCTTTTTTCCATGGATACGGAGCACCATGTGGACATTGTGTCGGCGCTACGAAATAAGGATGTGGAGAAGGCCATTTGCTATTTGGAGGAGGATATTCAGGACTTCGGAGAGTACTCCGCCTATCGTTTAAAGCTCCATTTTTCTTAAATCGATATCGGAAAGAAATTTGCGGTTTCTTTAACGAAAAGGAGATAGATTGTAAAAAAATTCATTTAAAGCATTTACTAAGCAAATTTTAGAAAGGAACTTATGGAAAAAAAAGAGGGCATGTGGAAACAGGTTTTTGGGACTTTGACATTTTGCAATCGCCATAAGTTCCTCTTTTTGTCTACCGCCATTTTTTTGCAGATTGCGACCTTTGTAGGAAAGGAGCTTTTGCAAATGCTTTTCCGTCTGGCTTTGGTGCTGGTGGATCTGCCCAATGTGGATCAGTACAATATTCGCTATTTCTTTACCAGCCCCAGAAGCCTCTTCATGGTTTTGCTTTTTGCTTTTCTTTTAGCCTTCTTTTTTTATGTGGAGGTCTTCACCCTGGTGCAGGTGATTTTGGCGGCCAAGGAAGGCGCCCGGATTTCTTATCGAAAAATTCTTCGCACCTCTCTAAGCAGACTGCGGGATTTCAGTTATGGAAATGTGCTCTTATTCCTTCTTTATATTCTCTGCACCGTGCCGGTGGCGAGCTTTATTTTAAGTTCTTCCCTGACGGATTCCTTTCATATTCCGGATTTTATAACGGAAGAAGTGGGCAAAACTATGGGAGGGCATATTGCTCTTTTTCTGCTGTTCCTCTTTTTCATGTACCTCAATATGCGCATGGTCTATACCGTGCCCTTAATGGGCTTAAAGGCGCAGAAGTTTAATAAATCGGTGCGGGAAAGCTTTGCCTACACGAAAAAAGGCGGCATCAGATTGTTTCTGACTCTCTTTTTGTATGAGTTTTTGCTGAGTTTGCTGGCGGCTCTATTACTCTATTTGGCGGCATTTATTTTTACCCGTCTGGACCCTGAGGGCGAACTGGGCATCTTTCATTTTCTCTTTTTCCTGCTCTTTCGTTTTACCCGCTTTTTCTTTGCGATTCTGTCAAAAATCGGCTTTCTTTCCCTTTTGGTTAATACCCTTCCGGTGGAAGGCTCTGAAGGGGAAAATGCATTTCTTACCGAGGAACAAAAGTATAGCAAGGCCACCATTTTCCTCCTACTGGCACTTTTTGTCTTTCATAGCACTGTGGCTGTGATGGATTATATGGGCCGGGAGGTCAATACGGATGCAAAAATCATTGCCCATAGAGGGCTGGTCTCCGCCGGGGTGGAAAATACCATAGAGTCCTTAGAGGGCGCAAAGGCAGCAGGAGCGGATATGGTGGAGCTGGATATTCAGCTGACCAAGGATGGGGAATTTGTGGTGATGCATGATGTGGATCTTTCCCGTCTTACCGGAATAAACAAAAAGGTCTACGACTGTACCCTTTCGGAGCTTACCGCCATGACGGTGCGCCAAGGCAAATTTAGCGGAAAAATTCCAAGCCTTCAGGAATTTGTACAGAAGGCAAAGGAGCTGGATATGCCATTGCTTATTGAGATTAAGCCTCACGGGAAGGAACCGGAGAATTTTTCGGAAATTCTCCTGAAGAAGCTGGAAGAATATGGGGTGGAGAAGACGAATCCCCTGATGTCTTTAGACATTTCCCTGATGGAGGGGATAGAAGAGACTGCTCCGGAATGGAAGACCGGAGTAGTAATTCCCGTGCAATTCGGAGATTTTGCCACGGAAAATGTGGATTTTTATGCGATTGAAGATTCCTCCTATAACGGCTACCTGATGGGAGAGGTACAGGATATGGGCAAGGAAATGTATGTTTGGACCATCAATGAAGAAGACAAAATCATCAAATACCTGCAAAGTCCGGTGGACGGCATGATTACGGACGATCCTGAGGATGTGTTTAAGCTTCGAAAGGATATGCTGGAGGATAGAAGCTATTACGGTATGTATGAGCGCATGGCGGGGTAGGGGGCGCTGATGCAGTATAGGCATGAAATCGAGCACGCTTCCGCTATGCTTGCCCTTGCAAAGTGAAGAAATTTTAATATATATACGCTCCGATGCAGTATAGGCATGAAATCGAGCACGCTCCCGCTAACCTCGCCCTG
>CALIEL010000184.1 GCA_938022235.1 Oribacterium parvum | reverse complement strand
ACTGCCGGTAAGGAAAGAGCTTTTCACACGGAAGACGGCAGAGTGCTTCTGTTAAAGGGAAAATACGGTTTTTCTATTTCCGTAAAAAAAGAAGAAGCGGCACTGCTTTCAAATTTAAAGTCCAATGAAGCGGTTTCCAGAGAAGCGGAGTATGACACGGTGGCACCGGGAAGAGGTGCCTCCGATTTAGGAAATACTTACGTGGAAGTGGATATTGCAAGACAAAAGATGTTTTACATTGAAAATGGAGAGATTAAGCTTAGCTCAGATTGTGTGACCGGAAATGTAGCCAGAAATAACGGAACTCCGGACGGTATTTATCCTCTTACCTATAAAACGAAAAATGCCACTTTGAAGGGGGAGGATTATGAAACCAAGGTGAGCTATTGGATGCCTTTTAACAGGGGAATCGGTTTTCATGATGCTTGGTGGAGAAATCGATTTGGAGGAAATATTTATCTAAGAGGAGGATCTCATGGATGCGTGAATCTCCCTCCCCAGATTGCAAAGGATTTGTACCAGTTTGTATATCAGGGTATGCCGATCATTTGCCATCATTAATGGAAAAAAGTATAGTAGAAAGAAGGATGAGAAGTGCAAGGGGAAGATAAGCAAAAGCAGGAAGTACTGAGTATGCAAAAGTCCGGAGAAGCTTTTGCTCATGAAACCAAGGGAGAGGGTTCAGAGGAAAAAGAAAGAAAATCCTATGGGAGAAAGGGGAAAAGTCCTTTTCTCCTCTTTTTCGTTCTTTTACCATTTTTACTTTCAGGAATTTTTCTCTATGGGGTATATCGTTATGGGAAAAATGTGATAGCGGAAAGGAATCGGCATAACGGAGAAACGGTAGTTGCTGAGCAGGATGAAAAGCCGGGAGATCAAAAAGAGGATAAGATTTCCAACAGTATCAACAAATTAAAGACAAAAGGAGAGCTTAAGCTTCTTTTTCTTGGAAATGATTATTTAAAGGGGGAGAATGACTTTTTCACCACTGTTCAGGGAGCGCTGGAAGACAAATACGGCGGAAAGGTGGAATGGATTATTCCGGAACTTCCCGGGAATGCCACAGCCTTATCCGGCTATCTCAAATTGCAGGAGGAAGAGCTTAGCGGAGATATAGTTTTTCTTTCCTTCTCGGATTATGACAATCCCTATACCTTTCCTTATTACTACGAGCTTTTGCTTCGGGAATGCCAAAGGAAGTTTCCGGAAGCGGAAATTTTGTGTTTGATTGGAGACCGGGCATTTGCAGAGGAAAAGCATACCAAGGACAATGCCTTTGTGGTAAAGAATCTGGCAGAGTATTACGGCTTGGGACTCATGAATCTTGCAGAGCTTATGGCCAGAAAGCAAACGGATCCCAAAGCCTTTTTGACGGAAGGGGAGGCCTATTCCGCCTTTGTTCAGCGTTTTTATCCCAATGCCTTTACAGAAGCCATTGAAAAGCCGGTAACTGAAGGGGAGAGTTCTGCGAAAAGCGAAGAAAACAAGCAGGATAGCTTAAAAACTCCCTTAAATGCTCTATTGGAGCAAGAGCCCTATTGCATAAAGATTTCCAAAGAAGAATTTCAAGAAATCGGAGACACAGGACTACTCCTTCCAAGGGAAAAAATGGAAGCCTTAGGCGTATTGGGAAAAAACGGTATCTTGGCCCAGTCTCTTTCATTGATTCCCGGAGCAAATCAGGGGAACTGTCTTGTGGACGGGATTCTTACCGCAAGCTACAGTATGGAAGGAAGCAGCTATTTAGGCATCTACACGAAGGAAGTTCTCCCCAAAGGACAGATTCTTTTGCTCTTTGCCTCTAAAGAGGAGCGGGAGAATTTTCATGAACTGTACATGCTTTCCGGCGTTCCTTTGGAAAGGGGGCTGGAGAACGGAACCGCCCTTCCTGTTCCGGAAATGCCCGCAGCAGAGACTGCCGGAGCGGAAGCTTCTTCCGAGGCGGTAGCGGAATCCTCCGGGGAAAGTC
>CALIEL010000183.1 GCA_938022235.1 Oribacterium parvum | reverse complement strand
ATTTTGGGAAGCTGTACCCCAATTGTTCCGGTAAGGAAAAGGGCAATCAAGAAGCCTAAAAGAAAGTTGTTGAAAACGCCAGCAATGCAGATGATAAAGCGCTGCCAGGCGGGCTTTCCTTCAAAGCTCTTCGTCTTTAATTCTTCTTCGCTATAGATTACTCCGTCAAAATCATAGACATTTTCCGCATTATCCTCCTGCTTTGGAGCTAGAAAATCACCGGAGCCTGCCGCATCCTCTCACAGCATGGCACAGCTTCCCCCCAAGGGAAGTAACTTTAAGCTGTATCGGGTATTTTTATATAAAAATGACAGGAGTCTGGGCCCCATCCCAATGGAAAACTCATTTACCCCTACATGAAAAAACTTAGCCGCAAGAAAATGCCCCAGTTCATGAAAAAAAACTAAAAATGACAGGGCAAGTATGGCCAAAACTATACTCAATTCTTCTCCTCCTTATGTAATCTTCTTACTTCTTCTCTAGCCCACTGTTCCGTTTCGAAAATTTCCTCTACAGAAGGAAATTCCTTCCAAGACTTTTCGTGTTCCTTCATGCAATGGGCAATGCTTCTTGGAATCTCCATGAAACGAATTTTATCCTCTAAGAACAAGCGAACTGATTCTTCGTTAGCCGCATTATATACCGTAGGCATACTGCCTCCCTTGGCACCGGCCTTCATTCCCAAAGCAAGCCCCGGAAAATCCTCCAAGGAAGGAGGAAAGAAATGAAGGGAAAAGGCCTTAGAAAAATCTATTCTTTTTTCCCGGTAGCACTCCCTTTCTTCTTGAAAGAGGGCGTAGGCAATGGGTAGACGCATATCCGGTACCCCCATCTGTCCCTTTACTGCGCCATCCTGAAAGACCACCGCGGAATGTAAAATGCTTTCCCGCTGAATCACTACCTGAATCTTATCCATGGGAATGTTGAAGAGCCAATGGGCTTCCATCATTTCCAAGCCCTTATTTACCATGGTGGCGGAATCAATGGTGATTTTTTGTCCCATGGACCAGTTGGGATGCTTTAAGGCATCCGCCTTGGTTTTTCCTTCCATCTCTTCCTTTTTGAGTCCGAAAAAAGGACCGCCGGAAGCCGTTAACAAAAGGGATTCCACTGATTTTTCTTCTTCTCCCCGAAGGCATTGCCAAATGGCGGAATGCTCCGAGTCAATGGGAAAGAGCTCCGCCCGGTATTCCGAAAGCATAGGCATAATCAAATGTCCTGCACAAACCAGCGTTTCTTTATTGGCTAAAGCAATCTTTTTTCCTGCCTTAATTGCGGAAATCGTAGGAAGAATCCCAATCATGCCTACCAATGCAACCACCACCATATCCGCCTCCGGAAGGGTAGCCAGTTCAATCAAGCCCTCCATTCCGGAAGACACAGGCATATCCAAGTCCGCAGAAAGCTTCTCTGCCAAAGCTTCTTCATATACACAAAGCTTTGGAACCTGCCATTCTCCTGCCTGCTCTTTCAAAAGTTCTATTTTGGATTTCACCGAAAGTCCAATCACCTTATGCTCTGGATGATCCTTTAAAAGGGATAGACACTGGGTTCCGATGGAACCGCTACTCCCTAAAATTACGATATTCATGCTTTACCTTCCCAAAAATTATACTGAAGACTTACTTTATTAAAGTATATCAAGGATAAGTCTTACATGATGATTTAAAATTGCGACATTATTAATTATGTCGTTTTTCTTTATTTCATTAGTTTTTATCTCATCAGTTCTTATCTATGTTTTTCTTGCTTATTATAAAGATAGGGACGATTGTTTTTCCTTCTTTTGTATTAAATCTTTTTAAAATAATCTAAAACTGTTATGCCATAGTAAATGATGGGCGCCGTAAACAAAACAGAATCAAAACGATCCAAAATTCCTCCATGTCCGGGAATCAAATGGCTGTAGTCTTTGATTTGAAAATCTCTTTTCATTCCGGAGGCCATCAAATCTCCACCTATGGAAAATAAGGCGGCAAGAGAAACTGCCAGAGCTAATAAATAGGGGGATAAATGCAGAGGAAGTCCGTGTCCCTTAAAGATAATTGCAAAAATGAAGGATAAAATTCCGGCTCCCAGTATTCCTCCTACAGCCCCCTCCCAGGTCTTTTTCGGACTTAAAACCGGTGTCATTTTATGCCTTCCAAAGAGAAGTCCGGCACAGTAGGCACAGGTATCCGCGCCCCAGCTGGATAAAAATACCAGCCAAACCAGCACCTTCCCATGGGGGAGACTCCTGCACAAATAAATGTAAGATAAAAGGATGCCGGCATAGGGAAAAACTAAAAAGAGCAGAGCAATCTCCCGAATATCCGCCTTGGGATAGCTTAATACATAATAGAAGCCCAAAAGAAAGAGATAGGAAAGAAGCAAAAAGAAAGATATAGGTAGATGTAAAAATAAGGCTGAATAGTAAAGAATAACAAAAAAATAAGACAGGAAAGAAATCCTCTTCTTCTCTAAAGAAAAGCAATGCAACAATTCATAAGAGGCAAAGAGGGATAAAAACAGGCAAAAAACCAAGACCGGAAGACCTCCCAGGGGAAGGATTCCGAATAACAACAAAAGCAGAACAAGGCCGCTAATCAGCCTTGTCAGAAAAGAACTTAACTTATGTTCATTTTGTCCCTCACTTTGTCCCGTCCTATTATCCTTTTGTTCCGTGCTATTGTCCTTTTGTTCTACCATATACTACCCTTTACTATATTTCCAAAATATCTTTCAAAATGATTCTTCTCTGCACTCCTGTCCTTTCGGAAAAAATGCAGGAGAAAGAAAGCAAAACACTATGCCTTCCGTCCTCCAAAGCGCCGTTCCCTCTTTTGATAGGAGGCAATGGCCTTCTCCAGCTCTTCCAAGTTAAAGTCCGGCCAGTATACAGAGCTTATATAATACTCTGCATAAGCAGACTGCCACAGGAGGAAGTTGGAGGTACGAAACTCTCCGGAGGTGCGAATCACCAAATCCGGATCCGGCGTTCCTGCAGTATCCAGATAGTTCGAGAACTCTTCTTCCGTAAGATGAGAAAGCTTCTCGCTAAGTTCCGAAGGAGAACTTTCCAGGGCGATTCTGCGAATAGCTCTAATCATCTCATCTCTGCCCCCGTAATTTACGGCAAAGCTGAAAAGCATACCGGTATTTGCCTTGGTGCTCTCTTCCAACTCTGCAATGCCCTTTTGAATATCCTCGGGAAAGCGACTTCTTTCACCTATCATTTTCGCTCGAACATTGTTGGCATTGGCTACGGTAATCAGCTTTTTCATATAGAAACGAAAGAGCTGCATCAAAGCGCCCACCTCTTCCTCGGAACGTTTCCAGTTTTCCGTGGAAAAACCGTAAACCGTAAGATATTCTATGCCAAGCCTGGCACAATCTTCCACGGTTTGTTCCAGAGTCTCACAACCCTTTTTATGACCTAAAGCCCTGGGTAACGCATGAGAAGCCGCCCAACGACCATTGCCATCTAAGATGATGGCAATGTGCCTTGGAAGGCTTCTTTGCTCTT
The DNA here is from genome assembly GCA_938022235.1 of Oribacterium parvum. Classification (GTDB taxonomy): domain Bacteria; phylum Bacillota; class Clostridia; order Lachnospirales; family Lachnospiraceae; genus Oribacterium; species Oribacterium parvum_A. The sequence continues at coordinate 409 of CALIEL010000183.1, read as the reverse complement.
GATTATTTTGAAAAATCATACTGTCATTAATTCCTTATTCTTAGCCTCGACAGACTTATCAATTTTCTCAATCATGTGGTCTGTAAGCTCCTGAATATCCTTGGTCTGTCTGCTCAGGTCATCCTCGGTGATTTCCGCATTCTTTTCCAGCTTCTTCGCCAAATCCATAGCATCTCTACGAATATTTCGAATGGCAATCTTAGCGGCCTCTCCCTTTTTCTTTACATCCTTGGTTAATTCTTTACGTCTCTCCTCGGTAAGCTCCGGGAAAACCAGACGAATCACCTGTCCGTCATTGGTGGGATTGATTCCCAGTTCGGACATATTGATTGCTTTTTCAATTTCCTTCATAACGGACTTATCCCAAGGCTGAATCTGAATGATTCTTGCCTCCGGAACGGAGATATTC
>CALIEL010000182.1 GCA_938022235.1 Oribacterium parvum | reverse complement strand
ATTGGAGAGGATGAATATCCCAATGAGGGAAAGACGGGATCTTTCCTTTATGACCTTTACAAACAAGTAACCAATAAAAAGGGAAGAGGAAGCACATGATTGAAGGGCAGTGGCTAAGCAAGCTACAGGGAGAATTTCAAAAACCCTATTATAAAAAACTCTATGAAACCGTGAGAGAAGAGTATAAGCATCATACTATTTTTCCTCCCAAGGAAAAGCTTTTTCGAGCTTATAGCCTTTGTCCCTATGAAAAGCTGAAGGTAGTCATTTTGGGACAGGACCCCTACCATAACTTCGGGCAAGCCCAGGGGCTATCCTTTTCCGTGGGAAAAGGCATTCCCTTTCCTCCTTCATTACAGAATATTTTTAAAGAATTACAGGAGGATATAGGCTGTAAAATTCCAAAGAGCGGAGAGCTGGATGCCTGGGCAAAACAGGGGGTGCTTCTTTTAAACACGGTGCTTACGGTTAGAGCTCATGAAGCCAATTCCCATAGGGGCATAGGCTGGGAGGAATTTACGGATGCTACCATTCGGGCTATAGAAGAAAAGGAAGAGCCTGTGGTTTATATCCTTTGGGGCTCTTCCGCCCAGAGTAAGGCAAAGATGATTCATCAAAAAAGACGATTGATCTTAAAAGCCCCCCACCCAAGTCCCTTAAGCTCTTATAGGGGATTTTTCGGTTCCAAGCCCTTTTCTCAGTGTAACGCCTACCTTCGAAAGGAAGGGCAGGAGGAAATTGATTGGGCTTTAAAGGCATAAGAATAGAAAGGTTAGAATATTCCATGAACATTGTTGAGTTATTGAAAGTCATTGTTTTCTCTTTGGTGGAGGGCTTTACCGAGTGGCTTCCCATTTCCTCCACAGGACATATGATTTTACTGCAAAGTATTATTCCCTTGCAGCAAAGCAAGGAGTTTTTCTCCACCTTTGAAGTTTTGATTCAGCTGGGGGCGGTTGGAGCGGTAATCAAGGAATTTTTCTTCCGTATCTGGCCCGTGGCAAGAAGATCTCAGGGGAGAGGCTACTATTTGGAGCAGGGAAAATGTATTTTGATTGGAAAGATTTTAGTGGCCTGTCTTCCTGCAGCGGTTTTAGGACTTTTGCTGGATGATTTTTTGGATGCTCATCTTTACAATGCCTTTGTGGTGGCGCTGATGTTGATTCTTTACGGTGTCTTCTTCATTTTACTGGAAAGAAGAAATGAGGGACATCAGTTTCATACTGTAACGGTAGAGGAACTTTCTTGGAAAAATGCGCTTCTGATTGGACTTTTCCAGTGCTTGGCCCTGATTCCGGGAACATCCCGTTCAGGAGCTACTATTTTGGGCGCAATGCTTCTATCAGTAGGAAGATTGGCGGCCACGGAATTCTCCTTCTTCTTAAGTGTGCCGGTGATGGCAGGAGCCAGTCTTTTAAAACTGATTAAGCACGCGGGAAATTTCGGTGCAGGACAATGGTTTATGTTACTTTTATCCATGCTTTTGTCCTATTTTGTCAGCCTATACTGTATTCGTTTTTTGCTACGCTATATTCGCAGCCATAATTTTCTTCCCTTCGCTTATTATAGAATTCTCTTTGGCGGCGTGATTCTTTTATGGTTTGCCGTATCCCATTTGGTGCTGTAAGAAATCCGTAATGGCACTGTAAAGGAAAGGGGCTTGTATAGAAAAGGCTACTTCGTTATGCTTAAACGGTCGATATACTAGGAGAATAAAAAAGGAAAAGAGGGAGTAAAATGAAAGCAAGAGGAGTAGTTTTAGCTATGGCCTTATCCCTTGTGATGGGGATGCAAAGCTTCGCCGCAACGGAAATCGGTTTAAATTTAAACTGGAAGTATGCGGGAAATTCTAAAATCAATACAGGAAAAGCCGTTTTATATACCAGTGATGTAAAGGAGCCGAAGCATATTACCATTGCGGTAAATGCAGGTCACGGAACCAAGGGGGGGGAGAAGCAGAGAACCCTTTGCCATCCGGACGGTACC
>CALIEL010000181.1 GCA_938022235.1 Oribacterium parvum | reverse complement strand
CGGGATATCGTGGCCAGATATTCGGTACAGGATGAAAATGCCTTGGGAGAAGTAATTGACGTCATTGCCTCCGGCATTTCCACCCTTACCAATCCAAGGAAAATTGCCGCAACGATGAATTCTGTTCATGGGATGAATATCAGTGATGCAACAGTGGATAAGTACATTACCTATGGGGAAGAAGCGTTTATGCTTACTCGGGTAAAAAGATATAATGTGAAAGGGCGAAAGTATATCGGAACCCCTTATAAAATCTATTTTGAAGACCTGGGCCTTCGCAATGCCCGACTGTCATTTCGGCAGATAGAAGAAACTCATATCATGGAGAACATCATTTACAATGAATTGCGATACAGGGGCTATCAGGTAGATGTGGGAACCGTGGAATCCAGAGAGAAGGATGTAAATGGGAAAGAGATTCGGGTGCAGAGGGAAATCGATTTTATCGCTACATTAGGAAGCAAGAAGTATTATATTCAGTCTGCCTATGCCATTCCCGATAAGGAAAAGTATGAGCAGGAATGCAAATCCTTTGAGCGCACAATGGATTCCTTTAAGAAAATCATTATTGTAGAAAGAAGTATGAAGGCTCGCTATGACGAGAACGGATATCTGATGATGGGAGTTAAGGAATTCTTGTTAGATGGTAATAGTTTGCTGATTTAATTCATGACGAGTATCGTGTGGAAAGCCCACGATACTTTTTTGATGGCGTTAAACTCGAAAAATAAAGGGGGAATTCCATCTGGATTTTTCGAGTTTGAATCAAAAAGTTGAGAAAATTCAAAAAAGTCCATAGAAAAAGTTGCAAGAATCAATGAAAAGTCACTAGAAAAAATTGTGAAAATCAGAAAAACTCCCTTGAAAAAGTTGTAAATAGATTATATCATTAATGTAAATCAGTCTTGTTGGAGGGGAGTATGCTAAAAAGGAAGATTGAAAAGCAACTTTTGGGTTGGAAAAATAGTAAGGAGAGAAATCCCCTCATTCTGAAGGGATGTAGGCAGTGCGGGAAGACCTGGTCTGTGAATGCCTTTGCAAAAGAACAGTATAAAAATGTGATTTATCTTAATTTCTTTGAAAATCCCAATTACAAGGAGATTTTTTCCGGTGCTTTAGAGGTTGACCATCTTACGATGATGATGAGTGTATTTCTGAGACCGGATATTTCTTTTGAAGCAGATGAAACGATTATCATACTGGATGAAATACAAGAGTGCCCGGAAGCCAGGACTGCTTTAAAATTCTTCAAGCTGGATGGGCGTTATGATGTGCTGTGTACCGGTTCCTTGCTTGGCGTAAAAGGTTATGGAGAAAGGCCGGCTTCCATACCGGTGGGATACGAAAGCATCTTGGAAATGTATCCCTTGGACTTTGAAGAGTTTTTATGGGCAAATGGGATTAGTGAAGAGATAATCACCATGCTTCAAGGCTATTTGCAAATGGAAGAAAAAATTCCGGAAGCTCTACATCAAAGACTGCGAGAGCTATTGCTTCAGTATATTGTTGTGGGAGGAATGCCCAATGTTGTCCAAAACTTTGTGGATTCCAAGCAAATGAATCTGGTTTTACAGATGCAAAGGGATATCCTTCATTCCTACCAGGATGATATGTTGAAATATGCTGAAAAGGCGGATAAGGGAAGAATTCGAGACTGTTTTAGCTCCATTCCGAAACAGCTCAGTAAGGAAAATAAAAAATTTCAGTATTCTCTTGTGAAAAGAGGAAGCACTGCCTCTCGGTATCTTGGCAGCCTACAATGGATAGAGGATGCAGGTATAATCAGTCGTTGCTATAATTTGTCGACTCCGGAATTGCCTCTGTCCGGAAATGCCATACCGGATATTTTCAAAGTGTATATGAATGACACAGGTCTATTTGTGGCGATGCTGGATGACGGTACTCAATTCGATATTTTGCAGGGAAATCTTTATAGCTATAAAGGCGCGATTTTTGAAAATCTTATTGCCGGAATCTTCCAAAAAATGGGAAGAAAGCTGTATTACTTTCATAAAGACACCGGTTTGGAAGTGGACTTTGTGATTCGCTACCGGGGAAAGGCCACTTTGGTTGAGGTGAAAGCCTCCAACGGAAACACGAAAAGCACGAAGACCATTCTGAAAAATAAGGATAAGTACCATGTGGAACAGGCTATTAAAATCGGAGATTACAATCTTGGACAAGAAGGGGAGATATTGACGGTGCCGCATTATATGGCATTTTTACTGCGAGAACTGTGAGGAATAGCATGGCCGATTTAAAACTAAGCCTTATACAAAAATACAAGTTGGAAAAAGCATATACCTATGTG
>CALIEL010000180.1 GCA_938022235.1 Oribacterium parvum | reverse complement strand
AAAAATTGTTTCATTGTCCCGTAGAGGCAACGCTCTCTCAGATTGGCGGAAAGTACAAAATGATTATTCTCTGCCATCTCATCCACGATGGAACCTTGCGATATAATGAGCTACAAAAACATATTCCTCAAGCCACCGCCAAAATGTTGACACAGCAGCTTAAGGAATTAGAACATGACGGAATAATCCATAGGAAAGTCTACCCTGTGATTCCGCCCAAAACCGAATATTCCCTTACGGAAAGAGGAAAAACCCTTACAGACATTATCCATTCCATGCGCGACTGGGGACGCAAGTATATGGCCGGAAGCTTTGAAGAATAAGGCGGAATTACCGCCTGTAAGTAGCTTATTTGTGGACTGTAAATAAATTTTATGCCTTCTCCATTTCCATAAAAAGCGCAGTTAAAGCCCTATAATCCAGATACTGCACTCCTTCCTTTCCCTCCTGAATCATGCCTGCCAGCCTACTCTTATAATAACAGTCCATCGCCTCTTCTAAAGATAAATGCAACTCTTTTGCAATATTCTGTATCAATCTTTCTTCAAGACTTTCTTGATAAAACTGCTCTAAAGCTTCCTCTGTCATGGTGTTAACTCCTCTGCTAAAACAAATTCTAAAAGTTCATCAATTGATCTTTGAGAAATAAAAGCAATCTGGTCATAATTGGGATAAACACGAATTTCCTTTATCGCTCTTTCTTTATCCCATATTCCTTGATGATACATATCAACCACTCGAAAAACTTTATCATTTGCAACTTTTCCGATGATAATGTCAAATTGCAAATAATCCTTTTTCCCCTCACGACAATTGCACACAAAATCAATCCAAGAGTCCAAATCCTCTCCGAAATCTTTCACATCAAAATCTGTTTTATCCAAACTAAGCTCATAGCTATTAATAATCGGACTTCCTGTCAATAAGTCTGCTCTACGTTTAGCCCACTTCTCTGCCTGTTCTTTTACCGTAGTTACATAAAATCCGGAACCAAAGTCCAAATTCCGAAGGCTATGTTTTACATCAGGATTTTCTACACGCTGATTAGAACCATGAAATACTATCATACTATCACCTCTTTTTGGGCAAGATATTCTTCAATATCTTTCACAACAAAATCAGTACTCTGTGTATGTAAAATATCATAATTCGGAATCAGGTAATGATTAAGACAGCCACTCTGTTTTAAAGCAAAATATACCTGTGCAGCCGTCTTCCTCCAACGGTTTGCGCAGGCATGAATCATATAAATAACAAAAGAAAAGATTTCCGAACTCAAAATTTCCTCCTTAAATAAACTAACAAAATAGAAGAATAAAACATAGAAACTATCGGAATAATACTACCTAGTATACATTCTTTAGTGATGTTTTGAACACTTCGTTTTTTGTTCACTTCATTATTCTTGATACTTCCACAACTTCTTTTTAGAGCCTTCTCTTTAGGGAACTTTTCGATACTAAGCGGTAGCAGTAAGTTCCCTAAAGTTCAATGCGTTTTCCTATCTCTTTCATTCCCGGCTCCTCAACATTTCTGCAATCTTATCAAAGGTATTTCCGTTTCGAATCGTAATTTGCTTGTAGAAATCCTGCTTCATGAGTTTTTTATGGTAGGTAGTTTTTAGATATTCCGCCTCATCCATTTTTCCCCAAAATACAGCCTGTTTCCCGACATGTACTTTTTCATTGTAAAATGTAGCGTTCTCTATAAAGTGAAGAATATCAGATTTATCCATAGTACAGGAATAAAACAAAACATCTCTTCTTGCCAACTCCTCTTCCCACCAAGCCGGTAATGCCGCTTGTTCTTCCAGATACTCTTCTTT
>CALIEL010000179.1 GCA_938022235.1 Oribacterium parvum | reverse complement strand
CCCAAGCTCACCGCCGTTAGTTACCTTACAGTTAATTTCCTGTCCATTAACGGAAAGCACCTCTAAACCGATTAAACCGTCATCAATCAAAATCACATTTCCGGGCTTTACATCCTCATGAGGGTGCTCGTAGTTGATATAAATTTTCTGCTTTGTCCCTACCACTTCCTCGGTAGTGAGGGTAATCTCATCTCCCTCTTGAAGAGTAATCTTATTGCCTCCCTCCAAAACACCGGTACGGATTTCCGGTCCCTTGGTGTCCAAAAGAGCAGCAATGGGTCTTCCCACTTCTTTTCTGGCCTTCCGAAGCATTTCCAATCTAGCTAGATGCTCCTCATGGTTTCCATGGGAAAAGTTAAAACGAGCCACATCCATGGTCTTTGCCAGCTTAAGCAACAGCTCATAATCATTTTCATTGGGTCCCATGGTACATACAATCTTCGTTCTTCTCATTTTTTTCTCCTTTACTCACTCACTATTTTCCACTCATTTTCAGACTCTACTCTATCACATCGACAAGTTTTGCAAAAAACGTAAGCCTATCGATAACGATTAATGTGAAAGATATTTTTATTGTTTCCCTGATTCTGTAATAGGAAGAACAACAAAACATTGGCAAAAGACAGGAGAATAGAAACCCTCTCTCCCATACTTGGACTGGTCAAAAAGAAAAAGAAATACAACGCCGTTTCTATTCCCGCCAGGTACTTGGCCTTAATCGGAAAAAGGAAGTAAATGTAAAACATAGTATCCGGCAAACTTAAAGCATAGGCCAAAAAAATACTGAAGCTCATGTAGGTAGGATTTAACTGTAAAGACACGCCGGTGAACAGATAAATCAGAATACCTACCACATTATAAAGAATGATACCGGAGGCAATAAAAAACGTGTAGCGGAAGCTTCCCCAGAGAAATTCCAGCGTTTTTCCGATATTATAGTACACCATAATACCGATAATGGCCCAAAACACGCCGGAAAATCCTCCCCCTGCCGGAAAGTAAAACAAAAATGTAAAAATCCGCCAGATATGTCCATGGAGAATTGCTTCCGGATCCAAATCCATATAATAATAGTAAATTTCCGGTGCCACCACCTGAATCATAAAACCTATTCCGTAAATCACACAAATATACTGCATTAAATTCGGAATGGCGAAGCGTCCGAACTTTCTATTTAAACGGTCCAAGATATTCATTCTCACTACCTTTCTTTGATTCGCTTTCAAGCTGAGCAAATTTCTTTTCCCCCGCTCTCCCACTGTTGTCTTTTGCTATCTTCTTGCACCGCATGAGTATACTTGTCTCCCCTGGCTTTTTCAAGATGAAATTAGGATTGTCTTATGGTTTTTATTAAAATTCTATTAAGCAAAGCTCTTTTTATTATTTTTTTAGAAAGGCTTTATTGTTGCCCCCCTTCCTTTGTGTTAGAGTAAATCCTTGAACTTTTTCCTATGGGAGAAAGGCAGCTTTTTACACACTTGCTTAGAAAGTATAGAAATGGGTGAATTTATGACAGGAACTTATAGACTGGGAATAGATATCGGTTCTACAACGGTGAAAGTCGCCATTATGGATCAAGAGAAGAACCTTCTCTTTTCAGACTATCGAAGACACTTTGCCAATATACAGGAAACATTGGCAGATTTACTGGAGGAAGCAAAGGAAAAACTGGGGGATTGCAGTCTGACTTGCATGGTCACCGGTTCCGGAGGACTGAGTCTGGCCAAGCACATGGGGCAGCCCTTCTGTCAGGAGGTTGTAGCTGTAGCAAATTCTTTAAAGGAATTCTATCCCCAAACAGATGTTGCCATCGAGCTTGGAGGAGAGGATGCCAAAATCATCTACTTCAAGGGTGGTATTGACCAGAGAATGAACGGAATCTGTGCCGGAGGTACCGGTTCCTTTATCGATCAGATGGCTTCTCTTTTGGATACGGATGCTTCCGGTCTGAATGAATTGGCCAAGAATTTCCAGATGATCTATCCCATCGCAGCCCGCTGCGGTGTTTTTGCGAAGACGGATATTCAGCCTTTAATCAATGAAGGCGCTGCCAGAGAAGATTTGGCTGCCTCCATTTTCCAGGCCGTATGTAATCAGACTATTTCCGGTTTGGCTCAAGGGAAGCCTATCCGTGGAAATGTTGCCTTCTTAGGAGGCCCGCTCCACTTTATGTCGGAATTAAGAAACAGTTTTATTCGTACTCTAAAGCTGGAGGGAGATGCCATTATCAATCCGGATAATTCTCACCTCTTTGCCGCCATGGGTTCCGCCTTAAGTATAGAGGAAAACGCAAAAGAAGTTCCCTTGGCAAGCCTGGTCAAGAGTCTTCGTGCCGGCATTGAAATGGACAGTGAAATCAAGCGTATGGACTGTCTCTTCGAAAAAGAAGAGGATTACCAAAGCTTCATTGCTCGTCACAATAAAGCCAAGGTGCCTACCGGAGACTTATCTTCCTATAAGGGAAAAATCTTCTTGGGAATTGATGCAGGTTCCACTACAACCAAGGTGGCCTTGATTTCCGAAGAGGGTGAACTGCTTTATACTTTTTATTCCGGAAATGAAGGCTCTCCCATTGCCACTGCCATCAGAGCCATGAAGGAAATTCAAGAAAAACTTCCGGAGGGTGCGGAAATCAGCTACTCTTGCTCTACCGGTTACGGAGAAGCTCTCTTAAAGTCCGCCTTCCAGCTGGACGAGGGAGAGGTGGAAACCATTGCCCACTACTATGCCGCATCCTTCTTTGAGCCTGACGTAGATTGTATCTTGGATATCGGCGGACAGGATATGAAGTGTATTCATATTAAGGACGGCACCGTGGATAATGTGCAGTTAAATGAAGCCTGCTCCTCCGGTTGCGGTTCTTTCCTGGAGACCTTTGCAAAATCCTTAGGCTATAACGTCATTGACTTCTCTCAGGAGGCTTTGTTCGCGAAGACGCCTACGGATTTAGGATCCCGTTGTACCGTTTTTATGAATTCCAACGTAAAGCAGGCCCAGAAGGAAGGCGCTACCGTAGCGGATATTTCCGAAGGTCTTGCCTACTC
>CALIEL010000178.1 GCA_938022235.1 Oribacterium parvum | reverse complement strand
ATATTCAGAATAAGGGAAACAGCTTATTTTCCAGAGAATACAGTATGGAGCTTTCCCCATTTTCCTATCCGGAAAAGGAGGGGGAAGACTTGAAGCAGTCTTTAAACCAAATGGTGCTGGAAAGCGTGAATTCGCCCACCAAGCTAGAGGGTTTATATAGCATGGCAACGCTTGCTACCGCAGGCTATGTAGAGGAGGGGCAAATTCTGCCTGTGCAAAGGGAAGAGAACATGGCGAATGCTAAAGACCCCAATATGATTATCCTTTATGATTTAGCCGGCTACAATGCCCGTTTTCAAAAGCACATTACTTTAGGAGAAAATGAAATCCTGCTTTGCAACAATAGAAATATGCTGAAGAATCCGAGCAGTTTGAAAATCGGAGACCGGGTGTTTCAGGTGAGCGGCATTGAGAATCTCTTACCGGTGGATATGGTGGCTTTAGGAAGCTACGGTATTGTGGTGCGGGACCTTGCTACGATGGAGTATATAGAAAAATATTTGCAGACGGAGGAGCATAGCGGTGATTCTACGGCCATCGAATTTAGCACTCATTGGAATCTGAAAGGGATTACCAAGGAGGCATATCAGCCGGAGTACACAGCTTTAAAGAAAGAGCTGAAGGCGTTTTCGGAAAAAAATTTCAAGGAAAACTATCGGTATTCGGTAGAAAATAAGGACGAGTACCTGCAATCGCAGTATGAATTAAACGGCGGATTTTTATTCTTAGGGGTGCTGATCGGTATCATTTTCCTGACAGTCACTGTATTAATCAGCTACTACAAGCAAATCAGCGAGGGCTATGAAGACAGAGAAAAGATGCAGATTATGAAGAAACTGGGGCTTTCCGACCGTTTGATTCAGAAGACCGGAGCGGCTCAGATTCTATGGCTGTTCTTCGGCCCTTTAGCGGTGGCAACTCTTCACTGCATCGTAGCTTCCAAGATTGTTTTCAGACTGTTGGGACTTTTCGGTGTGGGAAGCCTTCCGTTATATGCCGGCTGTTTGTCCGCGGTACTTCTTGTTTTTGCGCTGGTTTATCTCGTGATTTTTCAGCTTACGAAGAGAGCCTACACGCGGATTGTGGAATAGTTTGAAATAGGAAATGTGAGGAAGAAAGAGATGAAAATATTGGGAAAGTTTTTGAAAATTCT
>CALIEL010000177.1 GCA_938022235.1 Oribacterium parvum | reverse complement strand
TCGGTAACTTCAAATACACCTTGTTGCGCACCCGCTTTTCGATCCGGATACGTCTCTCCTGACAAGCCTTTATAAATATACTTTTCTGCAAGTGTGGGCATAATAAACCTTATGCCAAAAACCGGAAATTCCGGAAGATCCTTCTTTCCATCATAGTGCACATCTACTTTGATTTTCCCGGAAGTATTTACTGTATATGATACCATAACCGTTGTGACGGGAACAGAAATGGTCTTATACAGATACTTGACCGTAATCTCATTTGCCGATACATCTCCACCATAGCTGTTGTTATCCGGTGCCTTACAATTCTGCACCGCTCCATCCATAATGACCGTAATGTCCTGACAATCAATAAACATATCCGCTGCTAGCCAATGACCACTTTTAATGTGAAATTTACTTCCTCTGTCGTTATCTGTCAAAGCCCTCCAAAATGTAGGCTTAGGGCACCGGAATAGCCATTCATATCCATCCTTCACTATCGATTCAAGCCCCCCCTGGGCATAGGAAAAAATGTAACTAAACCCCTCTCCATGTACGCCAAGAGTAAAATCGCCATATACCACCCTTAATTTTTCATTATCTGTATAAGCCATAGTAATACCTCACTTCCTGCATTGCCGGTTTCTCTCTACGGTCTGCGAATAAAATACCATTTGCAGAAAATTCATAATCGGCAGGTCGATCTTCAAAATCACCTCCATAACGGAGAACGTCCTTCCCTGTAACCGGATCTTTTACCAAGATTGCCTGATCTATGAAATCCCAAATAAATCCGCCTTGATACAGGTCGAATTCATCAATCAGCTTCATGTAATCCCCAAGGCCGCCCATTGAGTTCCCCATATCGTGCATAAACTCGCATAAAATGTACGGCTTTTTCGGTTTATCACTTAAATATTCCACTACATCCTTGGGGTTTGCGTACATCCTACTCTCAATATCTGAAATTGTATCTTCGTATGCTCTATTATAATAGGAACTTTCATAATGAACTAAACGTCCATCCTTCTTATCCTTAAAATAAACGTTCATAGCCTCGATGTCATCGCCTGCATAGGACTCATTTCCTAGAGACCAGAATAAAATCGAAGTATGGTTTTTAAAAGTTTCAAAGCTGGTTCTTGCACGATCCATAACAGCTTCTTTCCACTGGGGAATAGACCCCGGCACGTTGCATGACGGTTCAATAGCACCGAGCTTTTGAAAACTTCCATGGCTTTCAAGATTGCACTCTGCCATGACATAAATTCCGGCTTCATCGCAAAGAAAATACCAGGGGATTTGATCCGGATAATGGCAGGTACGTACGGAATTGATATTATTTTTCAAAATACATGCTATATCGGAATGCATCTCCTCCATTCCGATGCATCTTCCGGTCTTTGGGCTCCATTCATGACGGTTAACCCCTGTGATGACGAGACGCTTTCCATTTAGATAAATGACCTTATCAATGATTTCTACTCTTCTAAAGCCAATATCATACGGCACAAGCTCCAGTAACTCTCCATTCTCGGCATTTTTTAACGCAATTGTTGCTTGATATAGATAGGGGTGGTGGTTATCCCAAGAATGAATTGCACCAACATCCGTATATATTTCTCCCGTGAGGTTTCCGTTTAAGCCTTGTAATGGAACACTGTTCTCCGCAACCACATTCCCTTCTCTATCTCTCAACACAAACTGCGCATGGACAGTGACTTGCTTTCGAGCAGATACTCTCATGCTCACCGCTACACTTCCATGTTCATTGTCCGGGTTCAATACAGGCTTAAACCACACATCCTCCATATGGACATCCGGCACTGCTTTCAACGTAACATTTCTAAAGATTCCAAAGAAACGGAAGAAGTCCTGATCTTCCAAAAATGCTGCTGTACTCATTTTATGAACCTGTACGGCAAGGATATTATTTTTTTCACGAATATACGGTGTAAGATCAAACTCAGAGGGTGTAAAACTATCCTCAGCGTAACCCACAAACTGCCCATTAATCCACAAATACATCGCTTCCTCTACTCCTTCGAAGCAAATGCGGATTCTTTTTCCAAGCATCGTCGGTTTTAAATCAAAATGTTTAAGATAAGAGCCCACCGGATTATAGCGCGCTTCCGAAAACATTCCTTCCTCTGCTCCCGTGCTGTCCAGGCTATACGCACCTCGGTGGTACTCTTTGCCTTCCCATGGATACATGGTATTGATATAGCGAATCTTATCATATCCGGCTAGTTCGATATGCCCCGGCACCATGATTTTATCAAAATCGGAAGCATCAAATCCCTCTTCATAAAAGTTGACGGGCCTACTTGCTGCATTTTTGCTAAAAGCAAACTCCCACTGACCATTCAGTGACTGTGATAAAGGATTATCCGTTTTTCCCATATCCGCATAATCCATATAGTATGAATGGTCACTATGTGCATCCAATTGATTCACACGAAAAATTTCCGGATTATCCAACCATTTTA
>CALIEL010000176.1 GCA_938022235.1 Oribacterium parvum | reverse complement strand
CCGTACGTACAGTGCTGTGAGAGGACGGCGGTTAGTCGCCGCCTCCTACTCGATCATTATAGCTCTAAAACAGGGGCACGCTCTCGCTAACTTCGGCACGTAGCTGTACTAAGCTAAAAGCTACACTTCGTTTGCTTTTAGCAAGTACAGACGGCCTCAGATTACCCCTGTTTTTAGACTATAAATGCTGAAAAGCTGGTCAAAGGGTAATCCGCCGTTTGGAGACGGTATCTTTTGTATATCATTATCGTGTTCGCTTTATATGCAAATTTATATTTGGCAAACGTACTAAAAAAGTCAAATATTTATTCCTACCGCCTGTTTGGCTAGTAGGTCAGCTCTTTCATTAAAGTAGTCCCCGCTATGGGCAAGAACCTTATGGAAGGTGATTTTAATTTGCTTTTGGTAGGAAAGCATTTTTTCTCTATATTCTATAGTTTTTTCTTTGTTGCATTTCCATTCTCCCCTTGCCCAGGAGGCGATACCTTTGTAGTCATGGAATATGGCGATGGAAGAGTAGCCTTTTTCTACCGCCAGGGAAGCTGCTTTTAAGGCTCCCAGGATTTCTCCGGAAACATTTCTCATGCTTTGGTAGCTTTCTTCCCGGCCTGAATCAAAGTATTCTTCGATATTTCCATTCTTTTCGATGAAAACCACACCGTATCCGTAGACTCCACTGTCCTTTTCAAAGCTTCCGTCCACATAGGCAATACAGTCTGTCTTGGTGCTCTGAAAAAGCTCTTCTATGGCCTTAAGTGAGCCGTCTTGTGTAGGAAGAAGCCCTTCCTCCCCTTTTTCTTCCCGGGAAGACGGTGTTTTTGAACCTAAGCCATGAGAGGCCATGTCGGAGGAGCTATATGGCTTTGCATTGCCGCTTCCGTTTATATAGGCTTCCGCTTCTTCCTTGGTTTTCCACTTTTTGAATTGGGCATTGGGATAGCCCTTTACCTGTTTTTCACATTCTGCCCAGCTACCGTATATTCCCGGATTTTCTCCGATTTTTACCGCATAATAATAAGCCATGATAGACATTCCCTTTCTTCCTCTTTATACTGGTGGAGGAGAAAACATTGGATTTTCAACATTATTTTTACAAAGGAAAGCTGAGATATAGAAATCCCATAAGCTGAGATATAGAAATCTAAGCAGCAGATTTCCTTTGAATGCATAGTGAATATACACTAAAAGCTTTTAAAAAGTATATAGAGGAGTTGAAAATGGGAAAGAAAATCAAGGCAGTACTATTTGACTTGGATGGAACTTTGGTCAATACCTTAGCCAGTCTGAAAAGAAATATGGATCTGACCATGGAGCATTTTTCTTTGGAGGGTGTCAGTCTGGAGGAAACCAAGAAATTTGTGGGTGTGGGAACCAAGAAATTTGTGGAAAGAAGCCTGGAAAAGAATGCTCAGATTTGGTATGAAAAGGCGGAAAAATGGGAAGAAAAGGATGAGGAGAAGGCCATGGACCTGGATCTTAAGGGAGATGAGGTTATGGAACTTTACGAAGAGGCCTATGAATATTATCGCTCCATTTTTCCGGATAATTGTACCTATGAGGCGGAACCCTACCCCGGTATTCCTGCCTGCCTGAAACGCTTGGAGGAAAAGGGGATTTCCAGAGTTTGCATTACCAATAAACCTAAGGAAGAGGCGTCCATTATTTTGAACAAGGTATTTGCTTCTGACAGCTTTACTCTGGTACTGGGAGATAATGGAAAGATTCCTTTAAAACCGAATCCGGATATGCTTCTTACGGTTTGCAAGGAACTGGGGATTTCTTCGGAGGAGGCTGTTATGGTGGGAGATACCAAGACGGACTTGGATGCGGCGAAAAATGCGGGTATACTTAGCATTGGCTGTCTTTATGGATTTCGGGATAAAAAGGAGCTTGAGGAGCATGGGGCAAAGTACCTTGTGAAGGACGGAGAAGAGCTATGGCAGGTTTTGGAGGAGAATTTTTTGGAAAAATGATTTAATCTTTCTAAAGAAAGTTAAGTATAGCTAACTTTATACCGTGGCTATATTGACAAGGTGGAAGATTATCGTAAAATAGCGCTTGTATCCATAAAAAAATGTATTCATCCCAAAGGAGGATTTTATGACAAAGATTGATATTATTTCAGGTTTTTTAGGAGCCGGAAAAACTACATTTATACAGAAATTACTTTCCGATGCTTTAAAGGGGGAAAATGTTGTTCTTATCGAGAATGAGTTCGGTGAGATTGGTGTGGACAGCGGCTTTTTAAAGAATGCGGGAATTGAAATTCGGGAAATGAACCAGGGCTGCATTTGTTGTTCTTTAGTGGGAGACTTTGAAAGCTCCTTAAAGGAAGTTATTGAACAGTACCATCCTGATCGTATTCTGATTGAGCCTTCCGGAGTTGGAAAGCTTTCCGATATTTTATCGGCTGTAAAGACCGTTTCCGAGAATCTGGATGTAAAGCTGGATGGAGCCGTAACCGTAGTGGACGCTACAAAGGCAAAGCTGTACAACAAGAATTTCGGTGAGTTTTTTGATGACCAGATTCGTTTTGCCACTTCCGTTGTACTGTCCAGAATGGATATTGCTTCCGGAGAGAAGGCTCAGGAGGCCGTAAATATTGTTCGTGGCATCAATCCTCATGCTAACCTGATTACCACAGCCCTTACGGAGTTAAGCGGAGAAAAGCTTCTGGAAATCATCGGGAAGGAAGAGAATCTGGAAGAGGAGCTTTTGGCAGAAGTAAAGGCGAAAGCCGCTCATCACCATGAGCATCATCATGACCACGAGCATCATCATGAACATCACCATGAGCACGGGGAGTCCTGTGGTTGCGGCTGTCACGACCATGACCATGAAGAGGATCACGAGCATCATCATGAACATCACCATGATCACGGGGAG
>CALIEL010000175.1 GCA_938022235.1 Oribacterium parvum | reverse complement strand
TACCGCATCTCCGTAACGACCTTCATGAATCAAAGAAACATATCCGGGAACGTCTACATGGGCAGGACAAAGGGATACGCAAGGAACCGGCTGGCTTAGCTTGGCAAAACAACGTCCATGCTGTACGTGCTCCGCATAGTCCTCGTAGAAACCGCGGATTCCTCTAAGCACCATCTTCGCCGCTTCAAATCCGATGGCGCAATCTGCAGAGTTATAGATTCCTTCTGCAGTTTTCTCGATGGTCTTTAAAGTATCCATATCCGCAGAACCGTCCAATACGGATTCAATCAGACCTTCCAACTGTCCAAGTCCCACTCTACAGGGAGTACACTTTCCACAGGATTGGGAATGACATACATGAACAAAAGCCTCCGCCAAGTCAACAGGACAAAGACCAGGCTGGGACGCCTGAATTCTTCGCTCTATGTCTCGGTAAAGGCCTTCTACGGTTTTTTGGGCTTCATTTTCAGTTACAATTATTAACCTGCTCATTTTTTCTCCTTTGCCAAGACGCTATTGCGTCTTGCTATAGACTCTTCCATCCCTAGCTTAGGGTTCATACTCGCAGTATAACACAAAAAACTTTTTCTTTCTGTTTAAAAAAAGAATTAATTTTTTGTGCAGAATGTATAATAGATAAAAAATTAACAGGTTATTTTTTTGTTAGTATACACTAACAATTATAAAAAAAGAAAAAACCATCAAGGATTTATTTTATCTTTCAATAAGTATTTCCCCGACAGTTTTTTCTAAATTATGTATCCGGTAAACAATATAGGATAGTTCTATTGTACTGATTCCCTTTACGCATCCGACGTTTAGGAATGGAATAATTTCTTATTTTGATACTGTGGCTCACAGCTCAAACGAATCCCCAATTTTCCAAGGGTTTTCTCATCAATCTGAGAAAGAATCACCGTGGAATGCATTTCACACTGGTTAAGCTGTGCCAGCTGCTCCATACACTTTTCCGCATTTTCATCCGTATTGGCGGAAATTGTTAAAGCAATCAAAATCTCATCGGTATGAAGTCTCGGATTATGATTGCCAAGATGCTCCACCTTTAAATGCTGAATAGGCTCGATGATTTCCGGAGAAATCACCTTTAAATCATCCGGAAGTCCCGCACATTTTTTCAAAGCATTAAGAAGCATGGCTGCACAAGCTCCCAATAAGGGGGTTGTCTTACCGGTAACAATGCTGCCATCCGGAAGAGAAATTGCGGCAGCGGGGCCATTGGTCAGTTCTGCCTTTTGCTTTGCAGCAGCAACAACGGGACGATCCGCAATACTGATATTGGCTTTCTCCATTAAAAGCTCTTCCTTCTCCACTATATCAGAAGAAATGCTTCCCTTTCTTTTTTCCACCAAAGCCGCGTAATATCTTCGGATAATTTCCTGTTGAGAGGCCTTACAAACCGCATCCTCATCGATAATACAGTTTCCGGCCATATTGACACCCATGTCTGTAGGTGACTGGTAGGGAGAGCTTCCGTAAATTTTATTAAACATGGCCTTTAAGACCGGAAAAACCTCCACATCACGATTATAGTTTACGGTGCTTACACCATAAGCCTCCAAGTGATACGGGTCAATCATATTGATATCATTTAAATCTGCTGTGGCCGCTTCATAGGCCAGGTTTACCGGGTGCTGCAAAGGAATATTCCAGATCGGGAAGGTCTCAAACTTGGCATATCCTGCATTTACCCCATGCTTATGCTCTTGATAAAGCTGAGAAAGGCAAACGGCCATCTTCCCTGAACCCGGTCCCGGTGCTGTTACCACAATTAAAGAGCGGGAGGTTTCGATATAATCATTTTTTCCGAAGCCCTCGTCACTGATAATTAAGGGGACATTGGAGGGATAGGAAGGAATGGAATAGTGACGGTAGACCTTAATTCCCAAAGACTCCAGCTTCTGCTGATAAGCAATGGCACTTTCCTGTCCGGCAAAACGGGTTAAAACCACAGAACCCACATAAAGACCATAACCCCGGAAAGCGTCAATTAAACGAAGCACGTCCATATCATAGGTAATGCCCAAATCGCCTCTGACCTTATTCTTCTCTATATCCCCGGCATGGATAGCAATCACGATTTCCGCATCATCCTTAAGCTCCCCCAGCATCCTAATCTTACTATCCGGATGAAATCCCGGTAACACTCTGCTGGCATGATAATCGTCAAAAAGTTTTCCGCCGAATTCCAGATAAAGCTTTCCGCCGAACTTCGCAATTCTTTCCTTGATATGCTCTGACTGGGTTTTTAAATACTGGTCATTATCAAAACCGATCTTGTCCATCTTTCCCTCCTATTTTTTACTCTGCTAATTTTTTCAAAAAGCTCTTTTCTGAAGCTTCCTTTTACATGAAATCCACTCCAAATCCCCTACAATAAAAAAACTATTATACTGCTTTTTGGAATTTTTGCATCAGTTTTTTATTCTTTATTCCAGAAATAAATCCATATTCTTTTTTTGGTGTTCCACCTCTTTGGAAAAGAATACCGCTACCCTGAAAAAGGCCTTTTCCTCCCCAAAGAAGAAAAGCTGTTTTTCCTCTTCTTTTGCATAATATTGTAAGATCGAATCCGTATAAGCCATCCAAAGAATACACTTTCTGATAAGATGGAATAAAGGTAGAATGGACTTTTTCTTTAACCCTGTCATTAAGTAACGAAAAGTATAATATCTGCAAAGCTCTTCCAAATATAGCTTTTCTCCCTCTCTGTAAAAGCTTTGCATTTTATTCTGCAAATCCTTTTCCGCCCTATGAAAAATTGTCAGAAAACTCTTCCACAATTCGCCTCTCCCTTGAATTTCCTCATTCATTTTACAATATTCTCTAAAGCTTTCCTCTGAAAAAAACGGCTCCGTTAATCCGTTTTCCAAGGCTTCCAATTCTTTACAATATGGAAAAGCTGTATTTTCATAAAACAATAGCTCTTCTCCCTGTAAAAATACCGTTTTCAGCTCCGCAAAAAATCCATGAATATCCTTAGGAAAGTCGGGTAAGGCCTCCCAAAGACCTTGGCGAAAAGCCAAAAGAGAAACCAGAAGTTCATTCCGTCCGTTGTGGTCAAAGCCCTTTTCCGGCATATCCTCCTCTTCGGAAATTCTTTCATCCTCCAACTCTTCCCTAATCAGTTCCCCTTTCCAGGACAGGATAGCCTTAGCTGCCTCTTCACAGGATAAATGCAGATCAAGCTGCATATAAGGATGAACAATATATTCTTTTCTGGGATAAGCATCACAGACCTTGGAAAGTTCCTCTTCTCCCTTTTCTCTCTGGATTTCGCAAAGACCATTCTCCTGAAGAAATGGACATCTTCCATCCTTCTCCACCTCAAAATAAAATTCGCCGTCCTTTTTATGGAGCTTCTTTCTAAGCTTCTCTCCTAAAGCACCGCCCATTTTTTGATACTTTTCCGCAGTATCACAATCAATGTCAATTAACCAGTCTTTGCAACAGCTGTCTTTGCAAGTTTTCCCTATACAGGCAAAATCCGGATAAAAAAGAGGATACTCTAAAAGCATAGGCTTAATCCCTCCCTTACTTGAAAATGGCTTTCTGCAAAAAAGCGATATTTGGCCGCCTTGTATTCCGCCAAATTTTTAGCCTTTCGAACCTCCTTTAAGCCTTTTTCACCGCCTTGATAGGACTTGGCAAAATAGCTCCAAAATTCTTTGTACTTTGCCAATATATTTCTTTCTCCTTGAATTTCTTTGTCAAAATTCTCTTCCACCAAACTGAGAAAATGCTTAAACTCTTCTTCCTCCAATGCCTTTCCGCCTCGAACTTCCCGAAAAAGAGCCGGATTGGACAGGAGCCCTCGACCGCACATAATTCCCTGTATCCCGGGGAAATGTTCCTGTAGGAACAAAATATCCTCCTTTGTTTCCACATCTCCGTTATATACAAGGGGAAGCTTGGAGCATTTACAAATATTTTGAAAACAATGTAAATTCACTCGGCCGGAATAATACTGCTTTTGGGTTCTGGGATGAACGATGATTTCCGAAAAAGGAAAATGATTGAATACCGCAAAAAGCTCTTCCCATTCGCCTTCTGTATTTAAACCTATCCTTGTCTTTATAGAGACTCTCATTTTTGAATCCTTCAACAAGGAAAAAAGCTCTTGAAAGAAGTCTTCCAATACCATCGGATTTCTAAGCATGCCGGAGCCTTTCCCTTTAGCCACCACGGTTCCGCTGGGACAGCCCAGATTTAAATTACACTCTCGATATCCCAAACTCTCCAGATATTCCATAGTCGCATGGACAAACTCCGGACGATTTCCCATAATTTGGGGAATCAGCACTAAGCCATTATTGTTCTCTACTGCACAATCCCGTTCAATTCTTCCGGTATAATGCCCCTCCTCATTGGAAGAAATAAAGGGACTAAAGTAAGCATCCGTTTCCGGAAACAAAGCTCTATGGGCATTCCTAAGAGGATAGCCTGTAATGGATTCCAAGGGGGCAAAATAATACTTCATGATTTCTCCTAAAAATTCCCGGTGAAAAAGGCCAAAAACAACAGAATAATCAGCATTTGCCCATGCACCATCAGATAATGCAAAAGAAAAAGCTTCAGGTTTACAAGCTTCGCTCTTCGCAAGAAAACAATAGCCATAATACTGCTATAGTTTAACGCCAAGGGATGAATTGTGGATAGTATGGAAGCCACAATCAGCTGTCTTCCCTTGGTACTGAAGGAGGACAATAGTACAGCGGCAGGAAGTCTTGTGAAAATTTCCGACAGGATAAAGCCTCGACTAGTCTCATGGGCCAGAATCCATTCTCCAAATAAGCGACTAAGCAATGCACTATGATAGGTACTTTCCTTTAACAACAAAATCAAAAAGAGAAAGAGAAAAAGAAAGCCATCCAGCTTTAAAAATATTCTTCTTCGAAAAATAAGCGTATAAAAGATAAGGACGGGAAAAAGCAAAAGAATCGGAATAATCCGAAGATAAGATAAGAATATTAAAAGGGAAAACAGGGAAAAATGAATCAGAGCATTGGTATCCAGCTTACTTTCCCTGAAATTCCCCTGAAATACGGCATTTTCTTCCTCTTTAAAAATGAGTACATAGGGAAGCAAAAAAATTCCTCCAAAAAGGAAGAAGATAAAGCTAATACGTAAGAAGGACAGAAAGCTATAGCCATATTCCAAAAACAAATATAGAGAAGAGAGGCTGGTGTAGGGAAAGAGAAAGCTTCCGATCTCTCCGGCTAAAACCTGTAGAACCAGAGTATGCACCAAAAGATATTTACAATTCTTTTCTTTTCCCAGGCTGTCCAATGTGATGGGAATCATCACAAATAAACTCAGAGCATCTCCAAAAAAGCTGGAAAAAAGAAAGCTAAAGAATATCAGTCTTCGGGATAAGCCATTTCTTGTTTTACTACGATTTAACTGCTTATACACCAAATGATGCAGATACTGGCTTTCCATCAAATATACGGAAAGAAGCAAAATGGAAAGCATGGAGAAATACTTCTCTATGGGAAAACTCTTTAGAAAAGAAAGATCCCGGTACTGAAAAAGGCAGGATAGAAGCACCAATCCTGCCAAGATAAGCAATACAATATTTTTAGATTTACGAATGGTAATACTTTTAATCTTCATTATGATTGATAAAACCCTCGCCATGTACTTCCCGCACATCGGAAATGATAAAGAATGCTTTATCATCCATACTGTAAACCTGATCCTTCACCCTGGTCACCTCTCTTGGACTCAGCACACAGTACAGCATGGTAATTCCCTGCCTGGTATACATTCCTTTTGCATCAATACCGGTAACGCCTCGTTCCAGCTCCTTCATAATCCATTGAGAAATCTCTTCACCCTTATTGGAAATAATGGTAACCGCCTTGGCAAAGTGCATACCGTCAATAAAGGAATCACAAAGTTTGGTGAAAATATATACGGATACAATGGCGTAGCAGGCCTTAGTCACACCGAAAAGCTGTAACCCCCAAAGTACTACCGCACCGTCACAGAACTGTAGAAGCTTTGCTATGGAAATGTGTTTAAATCTGGTTTGAATAATTGCCGCCATCAAATCCGTACCACCCGTAGTACTGGATGCCGCAAAGACAAGTCCACAGCCTACACCCATTAGAATTGCTCCGATTACGGAAGCCAGGAACAAATCATCCGCAGGAATCAAGGTATAATCCGGAAGTAAGTACAAAATCAGGGAGCATAGCATAGTAGCAAAAATGGTTCTTGCAATAAATTTCCATCCCTTTGTAATGTAGCCCAGTCCAAAAAGGGGAATATTGATAACGGTATTACTTAACCATAAGGGTAAGCCAAAAAGATGACGAAGAATAATGGAGATACCGGAAACTCCTCCGATAATTAATCCTGCAGGATCATAAATATTTTTGGAAGCGATGGAAATCAAAAGAGAGCCTATAATCATATAGATATAGTCTCGAATCAATCGTTTCTTCTTGTTATCCATTTCCCCTCCTTCAATACTATGGATTCCATTCCATAGTTCCTTGCAACATATTATAAAAATGCCTTAAAACGCTTTAAAAGCTTAAATGCTCTTCAAAAACTTTCATACTCTTCAAAGCTCTTTAGATGCTTCCGAATATTTTAATACTTTTGAAGTTCATCCTCTTTTTGTAAGGTAATAATACTCAGCTTCTCCTTCAGAAAGGGCAACAACTCTTCCATCGCCTGCTTTTCAATGGTGATACAGCCGGAGCTCTCCCAGGTATCCGGCGCTTTGATATGTAAGAAAATAGCGGAGCCTCTACCAAATACCACGGGATTTTGATTAAATCCGATGGCCAAAGCCTTTTCATAGCAAATCTTATAGGAATACAATCTTTCCCCGGCAATCTTTGTAGGACTTTCCACCCAGGTATTATAGGTATTTTTCTCCCCGGACCAATAAGAGGTTTTTTGAATCTGCTTATACGGAAGCTTAGTATTTACGGAGCTGGGGAAACCGAAAGCAAAGGATATAGGATATGCCCCTAAAGGAGTGGTGCCGTCTCCTTCCTTTCTTTCCGTCCCTTCCTTTAGACCGTTTCTACCATATCCGCTATAAGTCTTCCATTGTAAATAATACCGATCTTCTCCCTTGTTCCAAAGGCTTAATTCATGATCCAGCATCACAAGAAGCTGATCTTCCTTTTTTCCTACCTCTGTTTGGAAAAGTTTTTTTCCCATCCGAATCTCCGTATCATTATTGGACGTGGAAGTTTGGGATTCCAGTTTTTTCTGATAAAGCTCCCCCGGACCTGCAAATGCTGTAAATATCATAGACAGACAAAAAAGACTAAGAATCAGGACACTTGTAAGTACCATCTTAGTCTTTTTTAGCTGTTTCTTTTGAGAGAATAAATTCATAGCTTTCCTTTCCTTTTTCGCTCTGAAATATTTTGATACAATCCATATCATCATATCCAATTCAGGAAAGCTTGTAAAGGAAAAATAGAATTCATACCCTTAGCTTATTTAAATTTATCCTGCCTGATTACTCTCTGTTCCCTGAGTAGTCTGTTTATTTCCGGCTTGAGTATTCTTCTTTGAAGAATTATTCTTGGAATTCTTGCCGGACTGATTCTGAGAACTGTTGTCAGACTGCTTCTTAGTATTATTCTTGGAAGTATTTCCATCTTTCTTATCGGATATACCTACATCTTTCTTGTTGGAATTCTTTTGAGATTGACTATTGGAAGATTTGGAATTCTTCTGCTTATTCTTCTTACTTCCCTGTCCATCCGGTCTGTTTCCTCTTTCCATGCCCTGACCATTATTCATGCCGCCCTGAGCTCTATCGCCGGGCATTCCTTGACCGTTATTCATCGGAGGCATTCCCATGCCATTGTCACCGGGGGGATTGCCGGGAAAGTTGTTGCCATCCCCACCGGGGAATCCGCCCATTTCTCCGGGCATTTCCTGACCGCCGTTCTGACCGTCTTGGCCTCTACCGCCATGTCCACCTTGGCGTCCATTCATGCCACCCTGTTCTCTGTCTCCGGGAATTCCCTGACCGCCATTTTGACTTCCTCTACTTCTGCCCCCTTGTCTTCCTTGGTCGCCGTTCATGCCACCTTGGAATCCTCCATTTGGAGGGCCGCCCTGCGGACCGCCACCATTCTGTCCTCCATTTTGTCCGCCGTTAAAGCCTCCGTTTGGAGCACCTCCCTGTGGGCCGCCATGGCCCATTCCGCCGCCCATAGCATTTCCGTTCCCTAAAGTATTGGCAATAGCGCTTACCGTAAATTCCTCTGTGTTTTCTCCTACGGAAAGCTTATAGCTCTGATTATCATTAAGATCCGGAGAGGAGAACAGTACTACGCCGTAGCTGTTTTGCAAATCGGAAACATCGAAGATTTCTTTTCCCTTGCTGTCTGTAATTTTAATTGTGCTTCCCGCATTTTGATTATTGCTGAGATAATCTACTACAAAGGCCTGGGTAGAGCTGTTTCCGTCAAAGGTCTGGAACATTTCGTTGTTTCCGGCTACCAAAACCGTACCGCCGGTAATGGTGCCTGTTCCGTTGTAATCTAAGGGTCCGTTTCCGTGTCCGGCGCCATCTACTATAAGAGTTCCGCCGCTAATGCTTAAGTCTCCGTTGGAATCCAGACCGTCACCTCCTGCATTTACCCGAAGGGTACCGCCATTGATGTTGATATATACCCCTTCCTGTTCCGCAAATTCGTTTCCGGAACTGTTATCGCTGGCCGCATTTAAACCGTCGTCCTGAGACTTTACGGTAATCGTACCTCCATTAATATCAATAGAAGCGCCCTCCAGTCCCTCATTGGAGTTCTCGATATTTACGTTTCCTTCATTTACCACCAGCTTACCGTCTGCATGCATACCGTCGTCGGAAACGGAAAGAGTATAGCTTCCCTTGGATACCGTCATATCTACATTGGTGTTAAAGCCATCCTGTCCGGCAGTTATCGTAAAGCTTCCGTCATTGATGGTCAGATTATCTTTACCGTTAATGCCGTGCTTTGTCGCTTCAACAGTATAGTTTCCGCCTTCAATCGTTAAGCTGTCCTTTCCATGGATACCGTCCTCGTAATTTCCTTTCACTTCCAGACTGCCGCTTCCGCTTAGAATCAAATCGGATTTACTGTAAATTGCCGCATCGGGAATATCCTCCGTCTTACTATTGGAAGAATTGGAATTGCTGTCTTCTGTGGTATTGGCCGCTCTAAGATCCTGTACGGAGTTCTTGGAATTCTCCGCCAGAGTTAGGGTGAAATCTCCGGAGGTCTTCACATAGATTGGAGCTGTTTCCTTATTGCTGATGCTAAAGTTATCCAAAATCAAATTGACCTTATGTGTATCTCCCGCCGCAATCACCACCTGACCATCCTCCAAATTTCCGGAAAGTCTATAGTTACCCGCAGCGGAAATAGTAATGGTTTTCCCCTCTACAGAAACGCCATTTCCGTTGGTTTTAATCTCTCCGTTTTCCACGGTAATCTTC
>CALIEL010000174.1 GCA_938022235.1 Oribacterium parvum | reverse complement strand
ATCTATAGTTTTTCAGGGGCTTGGGGAAACTTTTTTATTCCCTATATCCTTTTGAATTCAGAAGCCAAGCAACCTGCATCAGTTATCTTGTTTCAGTATTTCGGAAAGCATGGGGCTATAGAGTATGGAGCTCTTTCAGCATACAGTTTACTATACTCTCTGCCCGCAATTTTCTTATACATATTGTCTCAAAAAGTTATGTCGAAGGGCTTTACCATGAATGGTGGAGATAAGGGATAGAAGGAGTTGGATATGGGATTTATTAAAGAGAGAATAGGGAAATTTTTAGAATATCTCAAAGAGCAGATTTATACCAAAACGGAAGTGATTCCATATTGGTATGGAAAAAATGAAGATTATCGTTACTCAGAAGAAGAAAGAAATAATCTTCCCTTGGATCAGTTTTTTACTTTAAAGCGAGAGGAGATTTTTGGAGGACATAGAGCTTATTTTTCTTTTTATACGACTTGGACTGTTCCTGAAAACTTTGCCGGGAAAACAGTGGTCTTTTCTTTGGAGACAGGAAAAGAGGGGGCTTGGGATGCATTAAATCCTCAATTTTCTCTTTATGTAAATGGGATTTTAAGACAGGGCTTGGATGTAAATCATAGAGAATGCATTCTTAGCGAAAATGCTAAGGCAGGAGATGAATATAAAATCTTTTTAACCTGCTTTACGGGGGACCAAAACTATTCTTTAAAAATGATGGGAGCTTTTCGAATTTTAGAGCCAAGAGTGGAAAAGTTGTACTATGACCTAAGCGTACCCTACGATACCATGATGCTCTTGGAAGAGGATTCAGAAGAGTACATTACTATATTGCAGAAGATTAATGATGCCATTAATCTTGTGGATTTTAGAGTAGAGGACAGTCCGGCCTTTTATGAAAGTGTAGAAAGAGCAATCGAGTATTTTCAAAAAGAGTTTTATGAAACATATTGCAATAAAGAAAAATTCCCTGTTGTACTGTCAGTAGGGCATACACATATTGACTGTGCTTGGCTATGGACATTGGCGGTAACAGAAGATAAGGCTGTAAGGAGTTTTTCCACTGTATTGGAGTTAATGAGGCATTATCCGGATTATATTTTTATGTCATCCCAGCCCCAGCTCTATATGTATGTGAAGAAAAATGCTCCGGAAATCTATGAAGAAATTAAGCAAAGAGTGAAAGAAGGACGCTGGGAAGTAGAAGGCGGTATGTTTGTGGAAGCAGACTGTAATCTTTCCAGTGGTGAAGCTTTGACTAGACAATTTCTGTATGGCAAAAAGTTTTTCAAAGAAGAGTTTGGAAAAGATAATAAGATTTTATGGCTTCCGGATGTTTTTGGTTATTCTGCAGCGCTTCCTCAGATTATGCAAAAATGTGGCGTGCCTTATTTTATGACGACTAAAATCAGTTGGAATGAGACGAATAAAATGCCTCATGACAGTTTTTTGTGGGAAGGAATTGATGGAAGTCGTTGCTTAACCCATTTCATCCCCAGTAGAGATTATAAAAAGCCGGAAGTGGAAGGCGGTTCCGGTCAAGATTTCTATACCACTTACAATGCAGACTTAAATCCATCCCAGGTAAAAGGCTCTTGGAAAAGATATAGCGACAAGGAGCTAAATAAAGAAGTTTTATGCAGCTTCGGATATGGAGACGGTGGTGGTGGCCCTACAAAGGAAATGCTGGAAAAGGATATCAGAATGAAGCAAGGAATCCCCGGGCTTCCGCGTACAAAACAGGGTACTGCATTATCTTTTTATGATAGGCTTCAGAAAGAACTTTGCGAGAAAAAAGATATTCCCGTATGGTGTGGAGAATTATATTTAGAGTATCATCGTGGTACTTATACGACGATGGCAAGAAATAAAAAATGGAATAGACGAGGAGAATTTGCATTAGAAAACATGGAGGCTTTACAAGCCCTAACAGAACTTTTGTCTCTGCAAAACAATCCTTCCTATCCAAGAGAAAGATTGCATGAGCTATGGCTTATTCTTCTCCGAAACCAGTTCCATGATATTTTACCGGGATCCAGTATCTATGAAGTATATGAAGATTCTAAGAAGGAGTATCATAAACTGTTCTTTGAACTGGAAGAGTTAAAGAAAGAGGCTCTTCTGGACTTATTAGGAAACGATGCAGTATCAGAGAAAAACGGTCTAAAAGAGCTTTCCGGTGCTTGGTTACAGAGGGACTTCCAAAGTGATGTGGATTGTGCCGGAAGCTGGGAAAATGGAATTCTTGGGAATGCTGATTCCGAAAGAGCAAAACAGACCTGTGATGCAAGTCTGTTGCTATGGAATCCTAAGCAAAATCGACGAGGAGAACTTATCTCCTTGCCATTACCCGGATATGAGAATCCTATTGTTAGCTTAGGAGAAGTAGAGTATCTATTGCAAAAAGGAGAACAAGGTGATTATCTTTTGGATTTACCCTCTCTTCCCGGTTTTGGATTTTCTAAATTTACACTAAAAGAAGGCACTTCACAGGAAGTGGAAAAAGTCAAGAAAAATCAGGGCGAAGAAGATACGAAAACTTTCCGTTGGGAAAAGAGAAATGGAGGCGGCTTATATATTTCGAATCCTTTCTTTGAAATTGAACTTAATGCAAGAGGAGAATTTATCTCTTTTGTGGATTTAAGAGAAAATAGAGAATTGTTGGCAAAGGGAAGTCATGGTAATGTCTTACGCGTGTTTGAAGATAGACCGCATAACTATGATGCCTGGGATATCAATGACTATTATAATGAGAAGCCTTATGAGGTTTCAGAGCTTCTTTCTATGGAAGTAGTAGAGGAAGGCCCTCTACGCTTCAGTTTATGTATTGAAAAGAAATTTTTGTCTTCTCGAATTAAACAATGGATTCGTCTGTACAAGAATCATCCTAAGGTAGATTTGGACTTTGAGGTAGATTGGAAGGAGCATCTTTTATTGTTAAAGAACTTCTTCTCCTTCGATATTCAAACGAGAGAGGCAAGCTTCGACATTCAGTATGGAAATGTAAAACGCCCTACCCATGCAAATACCTCCTGGGATAAAGCTAAATTTGAAGTCTGCCATCATAAGTGGATGGACTTAGGCGAAGATGGATTTGGAGTAGCTATTTTAAATGACTCTAAATTCGGCATTAGTGTAAGAGAATCTACAGTAGGACTTAGCCTGCTGAAGTCTCCTTTGTATCCCAATCCTATGGCGGATAAAGAAATTCATCATTTTTCCTACAGCATTTTCCCACATCAGGGAAGTTGGAAGGATAGTGATATGATTTCTTATGTTTATGCTTTAAACAATCCGGCAGAAAGCTTCTTATTTAGCGAAAGTGCAGGCAATGCATCGGCTTTAAGTTCTGCTTTGGGAAATACAGATACTTTCTCTTTCGTACAAGTAGAAGAGAAGAATATACAGCTAGAGTGCTTGAAAAAAGCAGAGCATGAGGAAGCTTATATCCTGAGACTGTACGAGTTCCATGGAAGAAGAGGAAAAGCCAATTTGAGTTTCCATGCACCGATAAAGAAGGCTTATTTATGTAATCTTTTAGAGGAGCAAGAGGAAGAAATTCTGGATACAGGAAAGAATATTTGCGTAGAAATCAAGCCATTTGAAATTAAAACTTTGAAGCTTTACTTTAAATAATGTCTAAGTCTACTAAATAGATAAAATTAGGTGTTTGTTTAGCCCCTCTTTGCTGCCTTGGCAGCAAAGAGGGGCTTTTGCGAGGAGGGATTATAGTAGAATTTTTCAAAGAGACCACTTTACACACTATCTCAGGGAGGAATTCAAAATGGGCACAAAACTTGTTATAAGCAGGATGTGAACAGAGCAATGGGTTGACATTATTAAAGATTGTAAGGAGAGTGGTCTAAAAGTAGATGACTATTGCGCACAGCATGGCCCTCCGGAAATGCATAATTCTACTGGCTTAGAAAAGTAAATGTTTCTGAGGAAGATTTGAAAAAACTGATTCCTTGGTCGGAGGTATTACCGGATAGCTGTAGGAAGAATAAAACCAGATTTTGTTGGACAGACAGGTTATTTGTCATTTACGGTTCTTTTTTAATTTTATATAACAAAATATTTTTACTTCTATGATTTTTTTCGATTAGATTTTTTTTGTGATATATACACAATAAGCTATTATTTGTATCAAAATGAGACATAACATATTGTAAATGCAATTGAAATGAGCTCAATACACAATAAAAATTTGTTGCATTTCAATATACTTATTCAAAATGCATAAAAAACATAGATATTATAAAAACAATTAGTATAATAATAACAACGGATATTGAGGCGCAATTGTAGTTGTTTAATGTAATAACAGGAGGTACAGAATGAGAAAAATACCAATTGTAGCAGGTCTATTGAGTTTAGCTTTGCTTACATCATGTGGAGGAACTAAAACAACACAAGAAGAATCAAAAGGAAATGGTGAAAAAATCCAAATTGCGGTTTGTGGCCCCATGACTGGAGATAATTCAGAGTATGGAATTGGATTTTACAATGCTGCCGTTTTGAAGGCTAAAGAGTGGAATGATAATGGCGGTGTATTAGGACAGCAAGTTGAAATCGTACAGTATGACGATAAGAACACCGCAGAAGAGGCAACAACTATTGCACAGAAGATTATTTCAGATAAGAAAGTAGTTGGCGTTATCGGTCACTTCTCCTCCGGAGTATGCATGACAGCGGCTCCTATCTATCAGGAGAACAAGGTTATCGAAATTTCTCCGTCAGCGTCTCACCCGGATTACTCCAAAATCGGAGATTACATTTTCAGAAATAATACCGTCATTTCCAAAGAGGCTGCAGCAAGTATTGATATTGCAGTGAATGACTTAGGAAAGAAAAAGGTTGGTATCATCAGCATCATGACAGACTGGGGAACCAATACTTCCTCCATCATTAAGGAATTGATTGCAAAGACCGATGCGGAAGTGGTTGCACACGAGGAAGTTATGGAAGGCTCCGACGACTATACTCCGGCGATTACCAAGTTAAACGAGGCGGGTGCAGATGTAGTAATTTGCTGCGGAATGTACAATCTGGTAGCACCGGTTGCAAAGCAGTATAAGCAGATTAATCCGGATATTAAGATTGTAGGATTCTCCAACGCATACAGCCAGCAGTTAATCGAGCTTGGCGGAAGCGCAGTGGAGGGCGTATGCTTCCCGGTTATCTTCTTCTCCGAGTCCGATGATCCGACGATTAAGTCTTATGTTGAGTCCTATAAGGCAGCTTATGGCAATGCTCCGTCTGCCCTTACCTCTCAGGCTTATGATTCAGTAGGTATTCTTCTTACTGCTATCAAAGATGCAAATACAACTGATTCCGAAAAGGTAAAGGATCAGATTTATAAGACTACTTATCAGGGTGTAACCGGAGAAATCAAGTTTGATGAGAACGGGGATGTAGATAAGCAGTTCGTAAAGGTAACCATTAAAGACGGTAAGTTTGTAAAGATGGACAAGTAATAAAAGTTAGAACGATTCAAGGGGGATGGGAAAGAACATAGCTTATGTTTTTTCCCATTCTATTCTAAAAAGTATTTGATATTGAAATAGGAGTAGCTATGGTCACACAGCAGATTATAAATGGATTAGCACTGGGAATGGGATATGCCTTGATTGCTGTAGGATATTCCCTTGTATTCGGAATTCTTCGTTTGGTGAATTTTTCCCATGGTGCAATTTATGCTTTCGGTGCAGAGATGGCTATGGTTTTTATAGGGATGCAATTCGGAATAGTCCCGGGAATCATTGCTGCGATGCTGTTGACAGGAATTTTGGGAATTGTAATCGATAAAGTGGCATTGGAACCTTTAAGAAAGAAAAAGTCACCGCCAATCGCCTCTCTCATTACTACAATCGGTATATCCAATATTATAACGAACCTATTAATAATCTTCTTGGGTTCGGAAAAAAGAAACTTCCCCTCCGTATTTGGAGAAGGAACGGTAATGCTTGGAAAATTCCCCATTTCTATCACCCAAATCATGATGTTTGTAGTATCGGTTCTTCTTATGGGAATCCTGATGTTCATCGTTTTTAAGACGAAAATAGGACTTGCCATGAGAGCCTGCGAACAAAACCCGAAGGCGGCAAATCTTATGGGAGTCAACGTGAATTTTATTATCTCTTTCACATTTTTCCTCGCGGGTGTTTCGGCAACAATAGCCGGAGCATTGGTAAGCGGATATTACCAGATTGTCTATCCCAACATGGGATTTATGGCGGGACTGAAGGCCTTTGCGGCAGCGGTTTTAGGCGGAATCGGCAGCTTGCCGGGAGCATTGATAGGCGGACTTATGGTCGGAGTTTCGGAAAGTATGGCTGCGACCTTCCTGGGGTCAACCTATAGAGATTCCATCGCCTTTATCATTTTAATTCTTGTGCTCTTACTGAGACCGCAAGGATTATTCGGACGGAAAGGAATAACGAAGGTGTAAGGTATGGCAGAGAATAAAGAAATCAATCAGTTAGAGAAAGAAGAAAAAAAGGGCTTTGCCATTTTGGGCGGGGATGGACTCTATGCATTTGAAAAATGGATAGATAGCAAGAAAAGAATATTGTTTTGCATTCTGCTTCTTTTCCTTGTGGCATTCCCCTATATATTATCGAATCAATACTTGCTGACCGTTGTCATTAAAATTGGAATTTATAGTATTTTGGCTTTGGGACTTAATGTCTTGACTGGTTATACAGGACTGGTTTCCCTTGGACATGCGGGTTTTGTAGCGATTGGAGCTTATACAAGTTCTTTATTAACGATGAAATTGGGAATTCCTTTTATTCCATCTATTCTTTTGGGGATGATTTTAGCTGGCGTAATCGGTGTAGTTTTGGGTCTTCCAGCCTCAGAGTGACAGGGACCTATCTCTCTATTATTACCTTAGGGTTTGGTGAGATTATGAAAATGATATTAATGAACTGGCAAAGTGTAACAGGAGGAACTTTAGGCATAAAAAATATTCCTAAACCAAAACTCTTTGGGGTAGAACTTACAGTGCAGAATAATGGGTTCTACTACTTTATGCTTATCATCTTGGTTCTGGTGTCCGTCTTTTGCTTTTTCCTTGTGCGCTCTAAGACTGGAAGAGCTTTGAGGGGAATTAAAGGGGATGAGCTCGCATCCACGATGATGGGTGTGAATGTTAATTTCTATAAAATACTGGCCATGGTCATTTCGGCAATGATATGTGCTTTAGGAGGAGCTTTATATTCCAGATTGATTGGATATGTAGATCCGAATACCTTTAACTTTGATGTATCGACCATGATACTGAGCATTGTCATTTTAGGTGGAATGGGGACGCTTAGAGGTATGTATATTGGAGCGATATTGCTTATTGCCTTCCCGGAAGTTTCTCGTTTTCTTATGGAATATCGTTTTGTACTTTATGGCGTGATTTTAGTGTTAATGATGCGTTTCCGACCAGAAGGATTATTGGGATGGAAATCTAGACTTCCCTATCCTTTGTCTCGACAAGCTAGACAGGAATTGGTCAAAGAACATAAGGAGCTGGTATGAGTGTGGAAGGAAATCTGTTAGAAGTAAAAAATCTGTCAAAACAGTTTGGCGGAATTAAGGCTGTTGACAATGTAAATATTTCAATAAAGCAAGGAGAAATTATTAGTGTTATCGGACCGAATGGAGCAGGTAAGACAACAGTATTTAATTTGTTGACGGGAATATATAAACCGGATCAGGGGGAGATATATTTTCGAGGAGAAGCCATTCATCATTTACATCCAATAGAAATTGTACATAAGGGAGTTGCAAGAACTTTTCAAAATATTCGTTTATTTCAGGACATGAGGGTGATAGAGAATGTTCTTGTCGGAACACATCATAGAACGAAATACAGTTTTTGGGATTCTACGTTACGCACAAAAAGATTTCGAAAAGAAGAAGATGAAAGGGTTGTTCAGGCGATTCGTTTGCTACAGCTCTTAAAACTGGATCATCGAAGAGATTAATACGCGGCAAACCTTCCTTATGGTGATCAAAGAAAAGTGGAAATAGCCAGAGCAATAGCCACCGGTGCAAAGTTAATTCTACTGGACGAACCTGCAGCCGGAATGAATCCTCAGGAGTCTTTGGAACTAATGGGTTTCATAAGAGAACTTCGAGATATGGGTTACACGATTCTTATGATTGAACATGATATGAGTGTGGTAATGAATATCTCTGACAGAATTTATGTTATTGACCATGGAAAGCCTATTGCGAATGGATTACCAAAGGATATTGCGAACAATAAGCAGGTGATAGAGGCGTATTTGGGAGGATTACAGAATGCTGAAGATACAGGGGCTTAACACGTATTACGGCGCGATTCATGCTTTGAAGGGCATAGACTTGGAAATCCATAAAGGAGAAGTTGTATCTCTCATAGGGAGCAACGGTGCTGGAAAAAGTACACTTTTAAGTACGGTGACAGGGATTCAGAAGGCAAGTAGCGGAAAAGTGATGCTTTATGATGAGGATATCACCAATATAGCGCCATATTTGCTGAGCAAGAAGAAAATCAGCATTTCTCCCGAGGGAAGAGAAGTATTTCCCGATCTTACTGTACTTGAAAATTTAAGAATTGGAGCTTTTTCTATTAACAATAAAGGAGAAATAGAAAAGAACTATGAGCGAGTATTTGCTCTCTTTCCGAGGCTGAAAGAAAGAATAAAGCAGCAGGCAGGAACACTTTCCGGAGGCGAACAACAGATGCTTGCAGTTGGACGTGCACTTATGTCTTCGCCTGAGCTTTTATTTTTGGACGAGCCTTCTCTGGGTCTTGCTCCAAATATTGTATTGTTGATATTCGATATGATTAAAGAAATTCAGAAACAGGGAGTAACCATTCTTCTGGTAGAACAGAATGCAAATCTGGCATTACAGACATCAGATCGTGCATACGTGCTGGAGAATGGATTAATTACGATGCAAGGGGATGCAAAGGAAATTGCAAATGATCCAAAAGTAAAAGAAGCATATTTGGGAATGGGTTAGAGAAAGGATAAAAGATGAAAAAAATAATCAATAAGCCGGAAGATGTAGTTAAAGAGTGCCTTATGGGATTACAAATGGCCAATAGTGACACTTTGGAATATATTCCTGAAAAAGAGGTCATCTATCGAAAGAAAATGGATAAAAAGGTAGCTGTTATATCAGGTGGCGGAGCAGGCCATGAGCCTCTCCATGCAGGATTTGTGGGAAAAGGAATGCTCGACGCCGCAGTTTCCGGTAATGTATTTTCCTCTCCGAGCCCAGATCGTATTGAAGCAGCAATTGAAAAAGTGGAGCAGGGGAAAGGAGTCCTCTTTGTGATAAAAAACTATTCCGGAGATATTATGAACTTCGGAATGGCACAGGATATGGCAGAGATGGAAGGAATCCAAGTAGAGAGTGTTGTTGTTAAAGATGATGTTGCTGTACCGGATAGCACATACTCTACAGGCAGAAGGGGTATTGCAGGGACTATGTTTGTCCATAAGATTGCCGGTGCGATGGCAGAAACT
>CALIEL010000173.1 GCA_938022235.1 Oribacterium parvum | reverse complement strand
GGGAGAACTGTCCAGAGTATTCCAGAAGGTGCATGAGGCTCTGGATCAGGAATTTGATGAAAAGCAAAGCATTCATCGCTTGAAAAACTATTATTTAGAGAGCCTTCCTATTTTGCAGGAAAGCTTATATACCTCTTTAATCGAGGGAACCCTGCCCCAGCAGGATTTGGAAAGCACACTGTTGGATTATCAGATTTCCCTTCCCGGAAAATATTTTGCGGTGGTTATCCTGCATAACAGCCTGAGCCTGTCTCCGGAGGGAATTAATCCTCTGTTGATTACCATGTCCATTAGGAAGCTGGCGGAGGAACGACTGCAAAAGCACTGGCGTCCTTGCTTTTTTACCTATTTGGGAAATACGCTTTTCATTGCCCAGATGGATAAGGAATCGGACAGCCTAAAGCTTACGGATGATTGTGAAATCCTCTGTCGAATGGCCAGACATATTTGTAAGGCGACGGTGACAGCCGGAATCGGAAAAACCGTATCCAATTTAATGGATCTGCCTCTTTCCTATCTTGGTGCCAGAGATGCGGTGGCATACCGCGTGCTTTACGGTAGAGGAAAAGCCATTGCCATCAGTGAAATCGGCTTAGAAGGAAAAGAAGAACATAAGGTCAATAAAGAAATCATTGATGAGGAACGGCTTTTGGATATTTATCGAAGCATCCGGATGTCCTCGGAAGAGGAGCTGGACAAATGCATTGACCTCTATATCGAGAACAGTCGTTTGGATTCGCCTTCTTTGCAGGAATACCATTTCTTCTTAATGGATTTGGTGACCAATATGCATAAGTTCCTTTTGGCCAATCAGGTGGATACCGGATTGATTTTTCCGAAGGAAGAGGATGTGTACCAGAAGGTACAACAGTTCAGTCTGGCAGAACTTTCTCAGTGGATGAAGGAGATTTGCAAGAAAATGCAGATTATCATTCAGGAGATGCGAAGCGATAAGACCAAGTCCTTTGTTAAGAAGGCGGTGGAGCATGTGCACAGCCATTACATGGATAAGGACTTGACGGTGGAGGCTCTTTCTCAGGAGCTCCATGTATCGGCTGCTTATTTTTCCACAGTCTTTAAACGGGAAACCGGAAAAAGCTTTATCAACTACCTTACGGATTATCGTATGGAAAAGGCTCTCCGCCTTTTGATGGAAGAGGAGGAGAAGACCTATATTATTGCCGAGGCGGTAGGGTACTCGGATCCGAATTACTTCAGCTATGCCTTTAAGAAGAAGTTCGGGATGTCTCCGTCAAAATATAAATCCAACAGTAAGGGGAAAGAAGGACTGTAGAATCCTTCTAAGTATAGGGGAGGTGGATTTCCTTGGAGAAAAAACGTCTCAAAAAAAATCTATTGTCTGATGTTTTTTTGCAAAAGGGAGTCTCCGTCCCCTTTTCTATTACTTCACCCCTTCGTTCCTTTCATAATATGCTCTTAATGAGCTTTATGATTTTCTCCATCTTTCTGATTCTTTTTCTGTCTATCGTACTTTATACGCAGTTTTCTATACGTTTCCGCATTAATCAGGAGAATCAATCCGAGCAGCTTTTAAAGCAGGGAAGTATTCAATTGGAGGAATACCTTCTTAGCATGCGCAGAATTTCCGATGCCCTTTATTACAATGTGGTTAAGGGTACGGATGTGGATTATACCAAGCTGAATCAGGAAATGAATCTTCTGTATGAAGCCCATAGGGACAGTCTGGTTTCCGTTGCCCTTTTTTCCGCCCAGGGAAAATACATTGCGGCGGTACCCATTTCCGCAGAGAAGAAAAATCGAAAGGTAACGGAACAGGATTGGTATCGGGAAGCGGTACAGCAGGTGGAAAACCTGCATTTTTCTCTGCCCCATGTGCAGAATCTTTTTGACGACCCTTCCTACCGTACCCACTGGGTCATTTCTTTGAGTCGGGTGGTGGAACTTAACTTTGACGGCAGAAGCGACAGCGGTGTGCTTCTGGTAGACATGGATTACAACATGATTGAGCGAATGATGGAAAAGCTGAATCAGGTTAACGGAAAACGGTATTTTTATCTTTGCGATAAGAGGGGAAAACTGATTTATCATCCCAAGATTCGAGAAATCTACCGAGGCCACGCCAAGGAGGATACGGAGCTGGCCGTTGCTCAGGAGGACGGTATCCATCGTCTGAAAAGTGACGGGAAGGAAAAAACCATTGTGGTGGACACCATCGGTTATACCGGTTGGAAGCTGGTGTCCGTTTTGGAAGAAGGAAGCAATGTTTTTGCTACCGGAGGAATGCTGTATTACGTTTTCATTGTCATTTCCGTAACCCTTCTGATTGCCCTTGTCATGAATCAGGTAATTTCCCTGAGGCTTTCCTACCCCATCCGTAAGTTAAATGAAGATTTAGGCAATATGGGGGTAAAGCGCCCCACCATGGAGGAGATTTCTTCCTATGGAAGTACGGAGATTGTCCATCTGGGAGAAAGCCTTTTACAATCCTTGCAAAGAATTGATGAACTGACGGAAGAGAGAATCCGGCAGCAGGAGGAAAAAAGACAGAGTGAGATGGATGCTTTGCAATCCCAGATCAACCCCCATTTCCTCTACAATACCTTGGAATCCGTGGTGTGGATGATTGAAAGCGGAAAACGGGAAGATGCGGTGTTTATGGTGACCCAGCTGGCCAGCTTTTTCCGAATTTCCCTCTCCGCCGGAAAGAACATTATTCCGCTATCCCAAGAGATTCAGCATGCGAAAAACTACATGAATATTCAAAAAATCCGTTTTAAGAATAAGTTTACGGTGGATTTTGATGTGGAGGAAGAGGTGCTGTCCTGTCTTACCGTAAAATTGATTTTACAGCCCATTCTGGAAAATGCCATCTACCACGGCATGGAGGGAATGGATGAGGACGGAGAAATCCTGGTCAGCGGAAGGATTCTGGAAGAAGAGGACGGCAGACGTACCGTACTGCTTTCCGTGAAGGACAACGGCTTCGGGATGACCGAGGATAAGGCCAGAGCCCTGCTGGAAAAGACGGAAAGTGATTATTCCAGCTTCTCCAGTCAGAAAAAACGAGGCTCCGGTGTAGGAGTGATTAATGTACATCGCCGCATCCAGCTTCGTTTCGGATCTGTTTACGGTCTGAGAGTGATTAGCGCCCCGGATGAGGGAACGGATGTGCAGGTGCTTTTACCGGCCATTCCTTTTACGGAAGAAAACCAAAAGAGTCTGGAGCACGGAAACATGCATCACAGCACAGCGCATTTTCACAGCGGCTCACAGGAGGGGGAGAAGGCATGAAAGAAAACAGCATATTTACCACCGGCCTTTTTGTGGTAGCCCTGCTTCTCCTGTTTTTGTCCGTGGGAAGGCTCTTAGGGGATAATGAGCCGGAGCGCTTTAAGATTTCCGTGGTGGTGGACCATAGCAATTCCGATGTATGGTCCGGCTTTAAGATGGGGCTCACTGCCGCAGGACGAGCCTACAACATGGAATACAACTTTGTTTCCACCGATCGCCTGGTTTCCATTCAGCAGGAAAATATCAGTATGCAAAGGGAGATTCAAAGCGGAGCGGACGGCATTATCGCGGAACTTAGAGCTACGGAGGGAACCGGCCCCCTTTTAAATGCTTTGGGGAAAAATGCGGAGATTATGTTGGTGGATTCCCAGAAGGAAACGACGGAACCGGGCTTAAACATTTCTTCTATCAATGTGGAGGAGGAAGCCCTGGGGAAGGCCCTGGCGGAACAGGTTTTACATTCTACACTGCATAAGGAGAAAAAACGCATCGGCATTCTGGCGGGAAACCAGAATAAGGGCAATATGCAAAGAAGACTGAAGAGCCTCATCTCGGTATTGGAGGCCGGGGGACAGGAAATCGCCTGGGTACTTCCGGATACCGGAAAGATCCAGGAGGATATGGTAAAGGCCAATCATAAGAGAAGTGTGGATTTGATTGTGGCTTTGGAAAATGACAGTCTGGAAATGGCATCCCGCTATTTAAAGGAAACCGGCAGACGTTACGTGGAGCTTTACGGCGTGGGAAATTCCCGGGAGGTGGTTTATGCCTTGGATGCGGGGGTCATCCGTTGTCTGGCGGTTATTGACCAGTACACCATGGCTTATTATGCCATGGAGGATCTGTGGTATAAGCTTTCTAAAAAGCGAAATACAACAGAGGATAGGGTAGTGAATTTTTATATGGTTACCGGTGAAAATATGTACAGTGAGGAAATAGAACGAATCCTCTTCCCCACCGGGGACTAAAAGAAATATCTGAAGAAATATCTGAAGAAATATCTGAAGAAATATCTAAAGCAGTAAGGCATAAAAATGGAGAAGGAGTGCCCCTGAAGGAAAACTCTCTGTAGGGGTAGAAGAAAAGCATGAAATTGGCGGACAAAGCGGATTACAGCAGGAAAGAAAAAGAACAGTTGACAATCTTGGGAAGCTTTCAGGGAAACAGCTTAAGGAAAGGCATAGCGGTCTGCCTTTCCCTGTCTTTATGCTTGCTTCCTCTTCTTTCCGCCTGTCAAAGGAAGGAAGAAAGAATGGAAAAGAAGAAACTTCAAATCGGCGTTACGATTTATGACAACTACGATACCTTTCTGTCCGGATATATGACGGCCTTTGAGAAGGAAATCAGTAAGAAAAGGGCGGAAGGGGTAGAAATAGGCCTGTTTCGCTACAATGCGGCCGGAAGTCAGGCTCTGCAAAACGAACAGGTGGAGGAAATGCTGGAGAAGGACTGTGACGTTCTTTGTGTGAATCTGGTGGATAGAACCGCTCCTTCGGAAATTATCGATATGGCGAAAAAGAAGAATGTTCCCATCATTTTCTTTAACAGAGAATTGGTGGATGAAGACTTGGCCCAATGGAATCAGTTGTATTACATCGGGGCGGATGCCAAGCAATCCGGCATTTTGCAGGGAGAAATGGCGGCGGAGGATATTCTTTCCGAGGAACCGGAAAAACCCACACCGGAGGTGCCTCTTGCTTCACCGGAAGATGCGGAGGAAGTGGAAAGAAGAATGGCGGCAAGCCGAAAGCAGATGACGGGAGCCGCAGTGCTGGGAGAAAGCAGAGAGCCTGTAACAGAGGAAAGCGGGGAAGCGGTATTAGGTGAAAGTAGAGAGTCCCTACCGGAAGAAAAGCAAGAAGCGGTTTCGGAGGAGTCTTCCGAAAAGAGCCAAGATAAGGCCGGAAATGCCGAGGAAATTCAAGACTTTGTTCTGCAAAAAAGTCGGGAGGATTTAGAAATTCTGGAACGGGAGGCTTCTCCTGAAGAAAGCCGGACCAACGCAGAGGAAGGCACGGAAAAGAAACAGCTGATTCTGTCTCCCAGAGTGGATAAAAACGGTGACGGCGTGATTCAGTATCTGATGTTTGAAGGAGAGGCCGGCCATCAGGATGCCATTGTCCGGACAGAGTATTCTGTCAATACCTTGATGCAGCAGGGCATTCCCATGGAAAAGCTGTCCTACGCCATTGCCAACTGGAGCCGAGCAGAAGCCCAGAGTAAGATGATGCAATTTTATCCGGAGTTTCAAGATCAGATTGAATTGATTCTTTCCAACAATGACGATATGGCCTTAGGAGTTTTGGATGCCTATGACAAAATCGGCTTGCCTAAGGATAAAAGACCCTTTATTTACGGAATAGACGGCACTGTCGTGGGATTAGAGGCGGTAAAAAAGGGAAATTTGATGGGAACGGTGTATAATGATGAACAAGGTCAGGCCAAGGCCTTGTTTCAGCTGGCCTATCGCCTCGGTACCGGAAAAAAAGGTCCGGAAGACGAAGGAGAAAATAAAAAGATTATTCGTTTGCCCTATCAAAAAGTACGAAGAGAAGACAGCCAGCGCTTGTTAGAGGAGAAGGAGAAGAAGTAAATGGAAGAAGCAATCAAGGAGGAAGCAATCATGGAAGAAGTCTACAAAGGTACAAAGGAAGAATTTATAGAGGAAGCTGATAAAGAAACTGGGGAAGAAAGCAAAAATAAAAACAGTAAAGTGGCTTCGGGAAAGCAGTCCGAAAGAGAAAATGCGAAGAATTCCTTAGACTATGGGATTAGCGGAATTCCCCTATGTATTCTAGTTCTTTTGTGTTTTGCCTTTTTTCTGTTTCCGGAACATTCCAATCAGATTTTATCTTCTGTTCGGGGATTTTTGGGACGGGAGTTTTCCGTTTACTATTTGGGAATCGGCCTCTTTATTTTCTTACTCTCCTTTTATATCGCCTTTTCACCCTTAGGAAATATTGTTTTGGGGGAGCCTGACGAAAAGCCGAAATACTCCTTTTTTACCTGGGGAAGTATGATGTTTACTGCAGGACTTGCAGCGGATATTCTCTTTTATTCCTTCGGAGAATGGATTCTTTATGCCAATGATCCCTATGTCCAATCCTTGGGAAAGTTGTCGGACTGGAGCAGTATTTACACCCTTTTCCACTGGGGCCCCATTCCCTGGGGATTTTATCTGGTGCTGGCAGCAGCCTTCGGCTTTATGCTGCATGTACGGAAAAGAAGCCGACAAAAATATTCGGAAGCCTGCAGAGCTATTTTAGGAAAGCACACCGATGGTTTGGCGGGAAGAGGGATTGACTTACTGGCGGTTTTTGCCCTTCTTGCGGGAACAGCTACCACTTTTTCGGTAGCTACGCCCCTGATGTCGGAAATTATTAAGAAGCTTCTCCCCAATGGGCTGTCCACCAGAGAGCTTACCTTAATCATCTTATTGGCCACCTGTGTGGTTTATACCTTTGCGGTATTAAAGGGGATGGACGGCGTTTCCTTTTTGGCAAAAATCTGTACCTGGCTGTTTTATGCCCTGCTTCTCTATATTTTCTTCGGAAGCGGTGTAGGTTCCTTTATTGTAAAAAATGGAATGAATGCTCTGGGAAAGATGATAGAGCACTTTTTCTCTATGGCTACCTATACGGATCCTTTAGGGGAAAATCATTTTCCGGAAAACTGGACGATTTTCTACTGGGCCTATTGGATGGTGTGGTGCGTGGCTTCCCCCTTCTTTATCGGAAGTATCAGCCGGGGAAGAACCATACGACAAACCATTATGGGAGGATATATTTTCGGCATCGGCAGTACCTATGTAAGCTTCATTGTTTTAGGGAATTTTACTCTGTCCCTGGAGGTTTTCCATATATTGCCGGTGTTACAGATCTATCAGGAGAATGGTTCCCTCTACCTTACAGTGGTGAAAATGTTGGAAACTCTGCCTCTTCCCGGACTGGTATTTATCCTGCTGCTACTGTCCATGATTGCCTTTTACGCCACATCCTTTGATTCCATCGCCTTGGTGGCGGCGCAGTATAGCTATAAAAGCCTTCCGGAGGGACAGGAGCCATCCCGAAAGGTACAGGGATTCTGGGCGATTTTATTGATTTTACTGCCTTTGGCACTAGTCTTTTCCGAAAGTTCTATGGTAAACTTGCAGTCTGTCTCCATCATTGCGGCATTTCCCATCGGACTGGTGATTTTACTGATCAGTCTAAGCTTTTTAAAGGATGCGAAGGCTTATCTTTTGGAATTGGAAGAGCGGAGCAAGGGGGAGAAGAGGGATATAGAATCCGCTTCTACCGAATAGAGTCCGGGAAATAGGAAAAATCGGAAAATAAAAAGAGGAAGAGTAGCAGTGTGGCATAGGGAAATCAGAAAAAATAAGGCATAGAAAAAGGAGTTAGGAAGGAATAGCAGTAGATGTTTCAAGGCTTTTTTAATTATGATAATGATGTTTGGCGGTTTGTAGGCCGATTGGCGGATATGATGGTTTTGAATCTTTTATGGATTCTGTTTTCTCTGCCCATTGTAACTCTGGGAGCGTCTACAACGGCTTTATATTACTGTACCATTAAGATTGTGCATGAGGAGGATCGAGGCAATTTCAGGATGTTTATGCATTCCTTTAAACAGAATTTAAAGGAGGGCATCATTCTCTGGATGATTTTACTGCCGATTTTGGTGATTCTTCTCTTGGACCA
This sequence comes from Oribacterium parvum, assembly GCA_938022235.1. Taxonomy (GTDB): domain Bacteria; phylum Bacillota; class Clostridia; order Lachnospirales; family Lachnospiraceae; genus Oribacterium; species Oribacterium parvum_A. The sequence goes on along the minus strand of CALIEL010000173.1, from coordinate 5,019 downwards.
TCGCTTTTTTTCCATGATATTTGCCAATAACACGGCATTACGCTTCCTTTTCCGGGGGATTACGGATGCGCTGCTTTTGCTGTGGCTATTTGTGTTTCTCTACGTCTGGCCCCTGCTTTCCCGCTTTGATAATACCTGGCAAAGAACCTTGATTCATGCCTTACTCATGTCCATCCGCCATCTTCCCTATACCCTTGGCATGATTGCTGCGGATGTATTGTTGGTTGTGGGAAGCTATTTTTTGATTTTATTTATGCCAATGTTTACGCCGGTATTTTTTGTTTTAGGCTACCCTCTGATTGCCTGGATGAATTCCGCCTTTTTTAAGCGGATTTTCCGACTCTATGAAAAGAAGGTGGAAGTAAGGGATCCCTTTGAAGAGAGAGTTTACGGAAAGAGGGGAAAAGAAACTGAATCTGCTAAAGAAGCGGAAGAATAAAAAGAATCTGCTAAAGAAGCAGAAAAAATAAAAGGCTTCTCGTATTTCTCCCATAAAAGGGAGGAGGCCGGAGCGTCCTTACGGAAGCTCCGGCCGAGTATTATGAAAAAAATCTTATTTAGTGGATAACGAGTACTTCGTTATCTGTAATGCAGTATAAAAGTCAAGAGTGAATAAACTATGTTTATGCTGTAAACATTGTGCTAACAAAATATGAACGAAGCATGAATGAGGAGAAGAAATGTTATTGCAAAGTGAAGTGAAGGAAGAAAGGAACCCTTTTTCAGACTGGCCCAAAAGCTTTTATGAGGAAAGGGATGTGGTCAAGCGCTTTGCCCTTGTGATTGAAAAAATCAAAAGGACAGAGGATATGGAGGAAAAGCTGGTAGAAGGAAAACGCCTGGAAACCCTTCGCTTTCGTTATCCTATTTTACAAAAGGAAAATTTGGATAAGTTTGTAGAAACGCAAAGGGGAAAGCCCTTGCAGATTAAAGACAATTTTATGGCTGCCTGGATGGAAATTTTAATTTCCGGACGTACCGGCATTTCCTTTTGGAATAAAAAGAAAATGCAGAAATGGGTGTCTCAGCAGTTGGACAACTTTCATTTGCCGGAAAAGAAGACCGGGGAAGAACGGAAGAGAGAGGATATTCCTTTAAGTGATGCAGCGATTGTAAACCTTACCCTGCAGAATCTGGATATTCCGGAAATACCGGAGGGACAAAGCCTGGAAAGCACCATGCTGGCCTTCGCCAAAAGTCCGGAGACTCTGGCTTTGGAACAGATGTTGCTTAAACTGGAATGGAAGGCCTTTGCCAAGTTTTGGATGGAAACCTGTATCAAGGACAAGAGCTATTCCTCTACGGTTTTCGGCCTCGTGCGAATGAAGGATGAGACTTTAGCCCGGAAGCTGGCTCAGGAAATCGGGGATGTCTGTGTCTTTATCCCAAGAGCCCTAGGACTTGAGGAGCGGGCGGTACCCCTTAGAAATGCGGTGGTGAAGGCCTATGAGGAAATGATTTATCAGGGTAGAAGCTATTGGGATGCCCTGATGGCGGAGAATAAAGCCTAGCAAAAGTAGGAGCAGAAGATGCCGGAGAATAAAACCTAGCAAAAGTAGGAACAGAAGATGCCGGAGAATAAAGCCTAGCAAAAGTAGGAACAGAAGATACCGGGGAAGTAAAGGAGAAAAAAAGCGATGATCAAGAAGGCTGTAATATTCGATGCGGATGGAACCCTGTGGGACAGTGTGGATCTGGTGGCAAAGGCTTTTAGCATAAAATTGCAGGATTTTCCGGAGACGAAGGGAATCAGGATTTCTCGAGAGGATCTTCTGCCTTTAATGGGAAAAACCATGGATCAGTTTGCAAAAAGCCTGATTCCTCAAGTAGAAGAAAAGAGGGGAGAAGAGATTCTTGCCCACTGCATGCAATTTGAAAATTTATATTTGAGTGAGAATAAGGTACAATTCTATCCCCATCTTGAAGAGTGCATTGCGGCATTGAAAGCGGCGGAGATTGGCCGCTATATCGTTTCCAACTGTCAGTTAGGCTATATTGATGCGGTGCTGTATGGAGAGAAGTTCACCCTTGGAAAGACCGGGGACTTTTTGGATATGGAATGTTACGGAAGCAATGGGAAAAAGAAGGCGGAAAATATCCGGATTTTGATGGAGAGAAACCATTTAAATCCGGAGGATTGCGTGTATCTTGGGGACACTGCCTTAGACTTTAGCTCTGCTACAGAGGCGGGAATTGCCTTTATCCATGCTGCCTATGGCTTTGGACAGGTGGAGGGAGCGGAGAGAAGCATATCCGACTTATCGGAGCTGATTCACGTATTACCATTTTCCCTCTAAAAATTCTTTGGTTTCCGGTCGTTTAGGATGAGCAAAAAACTCCTCCTTTGTGCCCCTTTCCCATAGTTCTCCCTCGTGGAAGAAGAGGATTTGGTCGCCGATACGCTTCGCCTCGGAGAGGTTGTGAGTCACGATAATAATGCTGTATCTGTTTTTCAGTTCCTGTAGGAGCTCTTCTATTTTCAGGGTGGAAAGTCGGTCTAAAGAAGAACAAGGCTCATCCAGAAGGAGGATTTTCGGCTCTATGCAAAGGGCGCGGGCAATACAAAGCCTTTGGGCCTGCCCTCCGGAAAGGCTTAGAGCGGAGCGGTGGAGCTCTCCGGAAATTTCCTCCCAAAGTCCTACGTCTTTAAGCTTTTGCAGGATTAATTCCTTCTGCTCGGCTTTGTTCTTGATACCGTAATACTCTAAGGCATAAGTCATATTTTTATAAATGGAAAAAGGAAAAGGACTGGGGTTTTGAAAGACCATGGCAATCTGCTCCAGTCGCTTTTCTTTTTGCTTTGTCAGATTTTCTCCGGAAAGAAAAATCTCCCCTTCCATAGAGGCTTCTTTATTTTCCAAAAGAAGACCGTTCAGGCTCTTTAAGAGAGTAGACTTCCCGCAGCCGGAGCTTCCCAGGAAAACCGTGATGCTCTTCTCCGGAATTTGAAAATGCAGATTCCGGAGTATTTGTCTTTTACCATAGGAAAGGCTCAGATTTTTCACTTCCAAAATGGGACTTGTAGATAAAATGGGATTTGTAGATTCAGTAGACATTTTATTCTCCTAAGATGTTATTTGATATCTGTGTATACTTCTTTTAAAATTAAGTTTTTGAACCGGGAAAAGCTATGCCAATAGTTCTTTATTTTTGCCATTTCCTGTGGCAGTAAGCGGTCAGAAGGCTGGCTATTCCGTTTCCAATGAGCAGAAGGAAGAGCATCACCAAAGCGGTTCCGTAGGCTCTGGATAAGGAGGAACCGCCTTGCACGAGCAGCAGATAAAGGTGCAGGGGAAGCGCCATGGCGGGGGACAGTAAGGAAGTGGGACTTTTCGCAAAGGCGACTCCTCCGGTAAATAAAATCGGCGGCGTGGCTCCCAGAGCAAAGCAAAAGGCCAGAAGCATGGTGGAAAGAAGCTCCGGTAAAGTATAAGGAAGCACAAGCTTTCTCAAGGTATAGCCCTTGGAGCAGCCCAGACTTTCGGAAGAATGGAGATGACTTTTCGGCACTTCTTCAAATATCTTTTCCATACGGATTTCCATGAAGGGGAAAATCATAATCGCCAGAGCGATGGCGCCGGAGAGTACCGAGCGCCCCAACTTCAGTTGGTATACAAATAAGCTGTAGGAGAAGAGCCCCAACATAATGGAGGGAACGCCGGAGAGCAGGTGAATAAAGAAGTGCAGGCACTCTTTTTTTCTGCCTTCCTTCGCATAAAAAACCATGAAAAGGGCGGTAAAGAGGCTTGGCAGTCCTGAAAGGACCAAAGCCGTAAGGGAAAAGGCCAAAGACCCGGTGATGGCGGGGAAGATACCGCCCTCTTCTCCCAAGACCATTCCCTTTGGCGTGTCCAGAAGAAAGCTTGGAGAGATGACTTTGTATCCCTTGTAAAAGATATAAAGAAAGAAAAACAGCAGGGCGGAAAAAATCAGCAGAAAAGAAAGGAAACTGTACAGGAAAAGGAGGACAGCGGAAAAAGACCGGGACGCCTTTGCCCTCTTCCCTGTAATTAGGAGCCGAGGCGCTACTTCTTCCCTATTTTCCGCGGAATGCACAGAAGGAGACTCCGCAGTGCCCGTATCCGTATCGACTGCGTGCGATGTAGATTCCAAAATGACCGGTTCAGGACTAACTGCTCGAGATGTAAATTTCGAAGTGCGCGGTCTTTCCCCCATTTTCACCAGCAAATGAATCAGCGCGACCAGCAGTAAAAGCACGAGTCCGGAGGCATAGAGGGCATGGTAGTGGAGAGAATGATACTCCGCACTGCCCATTTCCAGCGCAATGAGTGAAGCGATGGTTTCGCCCTTGGAAAGGAGCTTTGGGAAAAGATTGGCATTGCCTACCACCATCATCACCGCCATGGTCTCTCCTAAGGCTCTTCCGCTACCCAGCAGGAAGGCCATAAAAATGCTTCGAAGGGAAGAAGGAAGGATCAGCCTTAGGATAATATAGGCGGGAGAAAGTCCCAGAGCTCTTGCCTCTAAAAAGTATTTCGCTTTTAATTTCACCATACTGTCCGTGATGGAATCCACCATAAAGGGGAAAATCAAAATGGAAAGCAGGACAGCAGCCAGTAAGACGCAGGAGCCTGTACTCACGCCCATTTTCAAAAAGAGAGGTTTTCCTACCGTTAAACCGATAAAGCCGTAGACTACGGAAGGGATGCCGGAAAGTAAGTCCAAAAGAGGATAGAGGATGCGTCTTCCCTTCTCCCAAAAGTAAAAGGCGAAGAAAATGCTGCAACCCAGAGACAAAATTGTGGAAAACAGCAGAGCAAGGAAAGAAACGGAAATAGAGCCCATCAGAAAGTGGAAAATACCGAAGGATGCTGTTCCGGTGAATGCCATGGGGTTCCATTTGGAGCTGAACAAAAAAGAAGGCAGGGAAACATTTTCAAAGAGGGGAAGGGATTCCTTTGCCAGAAAAAGAAAGAAAAAACTCAGAATACCGATGGAGAGAAACACAAAAGCGTAAACGAAAAAAAGAAAGAGAGAGTTCTCCAGCTTTCTGCTTTT
>CALIEL010000172.1 GCA_938022235.1 Oribacterium parvum | reverse complement strand
CTACATTTACGAAGAGAAGGCTCAGCACTATTCTTATCAGCTCTTAAAGGAGGCTCTGGAGGAGCTTTAAGAGATATTTTAGAAAGATTTTCTTTTCCGGCATTGTTTTCGAAAAGGAAATACAGTAGTCTGATGGGAAAGAAGTCTTGCATAAAGAAGCATAGTACTTAATGCTTTTTGCGAAAAGACTTCATCGCGAAAGAATAATAGGAGGAAAATACAATGGCTAAAGTAAAGTTTTTTTATGTAAATGGTTGTCCTTACTGCGCACAGGCAAGAAAGGCCAGAGAGGAATTGATTTCGGAGAATCCTGCCTACGGAAAGGTGGAGTTCGAGGAGATTGACGAGGGCTTACACCCTGAAATTGCAGAACACTATGATTACTGGGCAACTCCCGCTATGTTTGTGGCAGAGGAGAAGATTTATGAGTCCCATATCGGAGAGAAGTTTGAAGAAGCCAAGGAAAATGTAAAGAAGGTATTGGAGAAGGCTTTAGCAACAGCTTAATACAAAAATTAGCTTTCAAAATCCCGGAAGAAGGAATTTTGGAAGCTATTTTTCTTAGAGGGAAGGAAAGGCTATGGAAGGAATCAGAGAAGGGAATCAAATCAGGGGAAAGCACTTTCGTTTTACTGTGCTGACAGAAAGACTGCTGCGCCTGGAATACAGTGAAAAGGGCTGTTTTGTGGATGGGAAGAGCCAGATGGCGGTAAACCGCAGCTTTCCTCCCGCAGAATTCCATTGGGAAGAGGGGAAGCAGGGAGAAGGCATCCTCCGCACCAAATATCTTCGATTGATTTATAAGGGAGGAGCCTTCAGCAGTGAAAATCTTCGGATTTTCGTTAGCGGAGATGCGGGAAACACCTCCGCCCTTTGGCATTATGGGGATAAGATTGAGAGCTTAAAGGGTACGGCCAGAACTTTGGACGGCATAGATGGTGCCCTGCCACTTGGAGAAGGAATCGTTTCCCGGCAGCTTTTCTCCGTTTTGGATGACAGTAAAAGCATGCTTTATCATGAGGATAAGTTCTTTGTTCGAGAGGATCCTGAGGCAATCGACCTGTATTTCTTCGCCTATGGCACGGACTATAAGACGGCATTAAAGGACTTCTTCCATCTTAGCGGAGACGTTCCTCTCCTTCCCCGTTATACCTTGGGGAACTGGTGGAGCCGTTACTTTGTCTATTCCGAGGAAAGCTATCTGGAGCTGATGGACCGTTTTCAAGAGGAAAATATTCCCTTCCAGGTGGCGGTGATTGATATGGACTGGCACATCACCAAGGTGCCGGAGAAATACGGTACCGGCTGGACAGGCTATAGCTGGAACAGGGAGCTTTTCCCGGATCCTCCCCGTTTCCTAAAAGCTTTGAAGGACAGAGGGATGGCTTGTACCTTAAACGTTCACCCTGCGGACGGTGTCCGGGCCTTTGAGGATTGCTACCCTGCCTTTGCGGAGTTTATGGGAGTGAATCAAAAGGAAGAAGAGCCGGTGCTTTTCGATCTTTTGTATGAGAAATTTAGAGAAGGCTATTTTCGTTTTGTCCATCACCCGATGGAAAAGGATGGGGTGGATTTTTGGTGGATTGACTGGCAGCAGGGAGAGAATTCCGGCATGAAGGGCTTGGACCCTCTTTGGATGCTGAATCATTATCATTATGAGGATAATAAGGGGGAAAATGGAGAGAAGCGCGGCTTGATTCTTTCCCGCTATGCCGGTCCCGGCTCCCACCGTTATCCCATCGGCTTCTCCGGAGATACGGTGATTTCCTGGGAAAGCCTGGATTTTCAGCCCTATTTTACCGCCACCGCCAGCAATATCGGCTACGGCTGGTGGAGTCATGACATCGGGGGACATATGTGGGGAGTGCGGGATGATTCCCTCTTTACCCGTTGGGTACAGCTTGGAGTCTTTTCTCCTATTATGCGCTTGCACAGTACCAACAATGCCTTTAATGGAAAGGAGCCCTGGAAATACAGCAGAGATGCGGAGGCGGTTTCCAAGAATTTCCTTCGTTTGAGAAAGGCGCTTGTGCCTTATCTTTACACCATGAACTATCTGGCCCATGTGGAAAGACGTCCTTTGATTTTGCCGCTGTACTATGAAGAGAAACCCTGGGAAGGACTGTACGATTATAAAAATGAGTATTACTTCGGAACAGAGCTGCTTTGCGCACCCATTACGGAGAAGGAAGACCCTGTCAGCGGTTTAGGAAAAGTGAAGGCATGGCTTCCGGAAGGACGCTGGGTAGATTTCTTTACCGGAGAAAAGCTTACGGGAGGAAGAGAACTGGAACTGTACCGTAGCCTGGAAAGCATTCCGGTTCTTGCTAAAGAAGGTACCATTCTTCCTCTGGACGGTAGAGAAGAGGGCAATGCAGTGGATGCGCCGGAGCTTATGGAGCTTCATATCTTATCCGGTGCTGATGGAAGC
>CALIEL010000171.1 GCA_938022235.1 Oribacterium parvum | reverse complement strand
CGTAGACCTGATCCACAGCATATTTGCTGGAAGAAAAAACATAAAAATCTAAGAACACGGAAAGAAAGAGGGTAAAAACCTCCTTCCATAGCTTTACTAAATCCGACTTACCGAGACTCTTTTCTTCCCCCAGGGGCTTGGTGGCTTTTAAAGGGAGAAAGGAAAAGAGAAAGAAGGAGGCCGCCTGTGCCAGATTCATAGCAATGGCTCCCAGGAAAAGATTTTTAGTGATTAAAAGAAAAATCAGCAGAGCCAGGACGGAAAAAACCGTGCGAAGAAACATGGATTGCCCTGCCTTATACAAGACGCCCCTTCTTTGCAGCTCCGACTCATAGACATCACAAAAGGCATCCCCTATTTTAAAAAGGCATAGGAAGAATAATATCAGACTCTTCTCCCCGCTATAAAGCCCGCTACCGTACTGAAAAAGAAGAAAAAGCACAGCCAAAATTAGAGCCAATCCTCCGGTAAGACTGCGAAACTGCCTATACTGCCGAAAAGAAAACTCTCCCTTCATATCCGTAATATGAAAGGGTCGAAGCCCAAAGTAAGCCACAATGAAAAACTGTTGTCCTAAAGTAGAGTACCCGAAGCCGAAGATTCCTCCCTGCTCCTCTCCCCCTAAACGAAGGACAAAGAAAGCCAGAACCATGGAGGCTAAGGCATAGCACATACTGCCTATGCCGTTCCAAAGCACATCATTTTTCATAAAGGAAGGCTTCTGCCCTCCCTGTTTTCCTACCAACTCTACACTCATTACGCTCTATTTCACTACTTTCTATATTTTTGTATTCCCGAAAAATAAGATAGACAAAAGTACTCTGGTCATATATTTTGCCGCATTCCAGGGTTTTAAATAGGACTCTCCCTCCCGTCTTTCCCGAATCTTTACCGGCACCTCGGAAACCGTCATTCCCGCCAAAAGTAAATGGGCCAGAGTATCCGGCTCCGGAGAGAAATTTCGTTCTCTGGAAAAGCGAAGAATGGCTTCCCGCCCGTAAATCCGAAGTCCACAGGTGGGGTCCGTCAGTTTTGTTCCGGTTCTTAAAAGAATAGCCAGACTGATTAAGGCAGAACCGAAGTCTCGTAAAGAGCCTCCTTTTTTCTTTTCCAAAAAACGGGACCCGCAAACAATGTCCACGCCATTTTCCGCTTCCTCCAGCAAAGCCGCCACATCCTCCGCACGGTGTTGTCCGTCGCCGTCAAACTGCAAGGCATAGGCATAGCCTCTTTGATCCGCATAGCGCATACCGGTTTGAAAACAGGCCGTTAAGCCGAGATTTTCCGGAAGAGCAAGGTAGGAATAGCCCTTTTTCTGACAAAGCTCCACAGTTCCGTCTGTGGAACCGTCAGAAACAATAATATAGTCCGCCTTAGGATCTGCGGACAAAATGTCTTCCACCACCGCGTCCAGACTCTTCGCCTCATTGTAAGCGGGAATAATCCAGAGTAATTTCTTTTCTTCCAACATATCCTCCTTAGAAGAATTTTTTAACTTTTTATCTTTCTTAGCTAGGAAAGATAAAAATCATCATAATACTTTCCGTAAAAACCATAACGAATACCGGCTTCCGGCTTTTGAGAAACAAAATCCGCCATCGCCTTTGTTTCTGACAGCCTTCCTGCAGCCTTCTCTCCTTCGGCATCCTGTTCCGGTGTCTCAGAAAGATAGAATGTTGCCGCCTCTTCCACAAAGGGCGCTCCCGCCAGCACGGAAAATCCTATTCCGCCGGAAGGTCGGGGATTGATTTCCAGAAAATAAAAGCAGTCCTCCTGCTCCTCATAAATCCACTCAAAATTCACAAGACCATAAAGATTTAAAGCTTCTGCAATCCGCTTGCACTGCCTTTCAATACCCTTCTCCGGCAAAATTTCCACACTGACTCCGGCTCCATTTTTCGTCCGAAGATTTTCTTTCCGTACCAGTGCTCTATCCACTCCCCCATGACCTCGAAAGTAATCTACGGTATAGACCTTCCCTTCGATTTTTCTTTGGAAAATGTAGTTCTTCTCCTCTTCTCTCCACATCTTATTGCAGAAAAATCCCAACTGATCCTCATCTTCAATCTCACACAAGCCCTCTGAGGAACGGCCGTTTCTTTTCTTGGCAATCATGGGAAAAGATAGATTCTCAAAATCCAAATCTTCATACTCTTCTCCGGGAATCACGGAAAATCCCTCTTCCAGCTTGTCGGAAAGAAATTTACTTAAAAGGTATTTGTCCCGAATCAGACTTAGATCCCCCTTTGGAATACAAAGGGTAATTCCCTCCTTTTGAAAGCGCTCCTTATGTTTTTCATAAAAATCCACTTCCAAATCAATCAGCGGAAAAATAGCGGAAAGCTTCCACTCCTTACATAAGGAAAGAATTCTGTCCAAATATACCTCTTCCTCCCGTACTAAGGGAATTTGCGCAAAGTCCTTCACCCTTTTCGCCATGGGAATCCACTCTCCGGGATAACAGTCCGCACCATATACGGTATAGCCCTTCTTTTCCAGTCCTTCTATAACCGTCTTGGTGGAAAAGGAGCCCAAGGCTGTACACAGAATATTTTTCATGAACACTCCTTTTGTAAAATAACGGAAATTCTTTCAATATCGGAAAAATCCAAATCAGGATAGATGGGCAAAGTCAGTATTTCCTCCGCAATTCGCTTGGCTATCGGCGTGCCATCCCCCGAAAACTTTCCTTTATAGCAATCATAGTCGGAAATCAAAGGATAAAAGTATTTTCTGGGATGAATGCCTTCTTTTTCCAGAAGGGAGAAAATCTGATTTCTTCTTCCCTCTCCTAAAATCCGAACCGGTAAATAGGCATAGTTTTTCTCCACCCCCTCCTGCTCCTTAGGAAAAATAAGACCGGGGACGTCCTTTAACAGGCTTTCGTAATGCCGGTACCGCTTTTCCCTTTCCTTAATATATTCCCCTATATGCCGTAAATTGCAAAGTCCCATGGATGCGGAAAATTCATTCATTTTCCCGTTACAGCCCACCAACTCCACGCTTTCCTGCCCCATAATACCGAAGTTTTTCAGGGCATAAAGCTTATGCATAAGCTCAGGATTTTTCTCCCCTATACAAACCGCTCCGCCCTCTATACTGTGAAAAACTTTGGTAGCATGAAAGGAAAACATGGAGGCATAGCCAAAGCTTCCCACTCCTCTTCCATGGTAACGTTCCCCAAAGGCGTGGGCAGCATCATAAAGCACCGGAATACCGTATTCCTTGGAAATCCTATCCAACTCCTCCACATCGCAAATATGCCCATAAACATGTACCGGTAATATAGCCACCGTATCCTTACTAATCAGGGAGCGAAGCTTCTTTACATCGATGGTATAAAAATCCTCTTCAATATCGCAGAACACCGGAGTACAGCCATTTCTGACGATGGCATGGGTGGTGCTGGCAAAGGAAAAGGGTGTGGTGATAATTTCTCCCTTCTTTCCCAGGCTTTCAATCAAAAGCTCTAAAGCGACATGACCATTCACAAAAAGCTCCGTATTTTCCACGGAAAGAAAGTCGGAAAGCTCTTTTTTAAATTGTTCATGAAATTCTCCCATATTGGTTAAAAGACGAGTTTCCCATAACTTTTCCAAATAGGGAAGAAATTCCTCCAAAGGAGGAAGGCTTGATTTTGTAACGTAGAGTTCTTCTTTCTTTTTCATTACTTCCTCCTTAAATTCTGTCGAGATTTTTACAATTCTATAGTAATCCCATGAAAATGTAAATGCTCCCTAGTTCTTTTTGCGTTTTTGTGTTAAGGTTCATAGGTATATTAGAATTTAAGGAGGTTGACTATGAATCAAGCGAAAAAATTCGCTGCCATTCTTACACTAATGAGTATTTCCGCAACACAGCCCTTTCTTGCTTTGGCAAATCCTGTAGAGGGTACGGAAAATACCGCCATTGTATATACAGAGGAAAATGCCCCCTCAATTTCTCAGGGTCCTGTAGACGGAAGTAATAGTACCGACCTAAGTCCCGGAAATACAGATTCCGGAAGCAGCAATGCCGGAGAGAATACAAACGGTACTTCCCGGAATAACAGCGGAGAGAATAATGCCACAGTGCAGGAATCCGCACCATTGGAAAAAACAGAGCTTACCGTAGATGCCATTCGTACCTTTATGACAACCGATCATGCCGGAGATATGGCCGCTGACCCCGTTTTAAATCTGGTTCCCTTGGCGACCTACTATATTTATAATTCCGCAGGAGAGCGTATTGACTACGGCTACAGCCAGGACAACCAGTCCTTTACCTTCAGTCCCAACGGCTTCCAAAGAATTATGCTGGAGCACCAGAACGTAGGAAGATGGTATTATCGTACCTATTCTCCCTCTGGCTCCTGGGGACCCTGGGCGGCATCCGGAGAAACCACCCCGGATAAGGGAACCGTTACCGCTATCATGCTGAGAGTTAAGGGTTATACCCATACCATGGGAGAAATCTACTACCGTGCAGTATTAAGTGACGGTACCGTAACGGATTGGGCGAAAAGCGGAGAAGCCTGCGGAAGCTTTTCCGGAGACAAGTACATTGTGGGCTTAAAGATTGCCCTATGGAAAAACGGTGTAGAATTTAGCGGAAAGCGCGGGAAGGCGTTAGACAGTGCATATCAGGAGGGACTCTATTTTGAAAATGGAGAACCTAAGTACCAAACCGCCGACAACAGCCCCTATACCGGCTATGCCTTTGACCCGGATTCCAACCAGTACTACTTTGAAAACGGTGTTGCCCAGAGAGGCTGGAAGGTTGTAAACGGCTATCGCATTTACCTAAACGAACAGGGTATTGCCTTAAAGGACTTAGAGCCGATTATGGGTAAGCAGGCTGCCTACAGCATCCGTATTAATAAAGAAACCAGAACCCTCTATGTGATGACCAAGGACGAGGAAGGAAAATTCACTATTCCTTATAAAACCATGATGTGTAGTGTAGGACCGGATACCCCTCTTGGTACTTTCAAGATTTACCAAAAATATCGTTGGCACTTCATGCATAAGGATTGCTACACCCAGTTCCTCTCCCGTTTCTATAAGGGATTTTTGATTCATTCCTTATTATATGAAAAGGCGGACCCCCACAGCTTTGATGCCATCAACTACAACTTTATCGATCAGGCTATTTCCGGCGGATGTATCCGTTTAAGAGCCATCGATTCCCAGTGGGTCTACGAAAACTGTAAGAACGGTACCCCCGTAACCGTGTATTCCGATGCCTGGGACAAGGGTCCCATCGAAAAGGATGCCATCATGCAGGCTATCCCCAGAGAGCAGAACTACGATCCTACGGATCCTGTTGTTGCCGGCAAGCAAAGTGCAGAGGATGCCAAGAGTGTAGCCGACTCCAAGAAGGAAGTAGCTAAGGAAGCGGAAGAAAATATCATTGAACCCAATGCCTAAGGGACAAACAAATGAAAACAACCATCGTTATACCAAACTATAATGGAGCTCATTTTTTAGAAAAGTGCATGCCTGCTTTGCTTTCGCAAAGTAGGCAGGACTTTTCTATTCTTTTTGTGGACAATGCTTCCAAGGACGACAGTGAAAAGCAAATCCGGTATTGGATGGAGCAGGATCCGGAGCGGATTTTCCTGATTCAAAATACGGAAAACACAGGCTTTGCCACTGCAGTGAACCAGGGAATACTCTGGGCCAAGGAGCAGGGAGCAAGCTATGCCCTGCTTTTAAACAACGATACGGAGGTGGCTCCTGATTTTGTGGAGCAGCTTCTGCTTTTCATGGAAGAAAAAGAAAAAAAAGGAGAAAAGGTATTTGCCCTTTCCTCCAAAATGGTAAAGATGCATGACCCCAGCCTGATGGATGATGCAGGGGACGAACTGTGTCTCTTAGGTTTTCCCTTCCAAAGAGGTTTAGAGGATGAGGCTTCCCGGTGGACTAAGGCCGAAAAGGTATTTTCCGCCTGCGGAGGGGCTTCCCTATACAGTATTCCTCTTTTGGAAGAAACCGGACTTTTTGATGAAAAGCATTTTGCCTACCTGGAGGATGTGGACTTATCCTTTCGAGCCCAGTGGAAGGGCTACTCTGTGTACTACTGCCCCACTGCCATTTGTAAGCATGTGGGTTCCGGAACCAGCGGCGGAAAATACAGCGATTTTAAGGTAGAGCTTTCTGCCAGAAATTCTATCTTCCTGCTTTATAAAAACTTTCCTCTCGGGATGAAAATTCTGAATTTCCTTCCCTTCTTACTGGGAATTTTGATTAAGGCTCTCTACTTTCAAAAGAAGGGCTACGGAAAGGCCTATCGAAAGGGTATCTTTAAAGGCTTAAAGGAAAGAAAGGAAATGAAGAAGGTGGATTTCCGGGAAGTGCCTCTTGGAAGAATGATCGCTATTGAAGCAAGACTTTTTAAAAATTGCTATGTGTATCTTTCGGAGAGAAAGAGGAGAAGAAAAGGGCTACGCTCCGATGCTGTATAGGCAGGAAAGCGGGCACGCTTGCGCTAACCTCGCCACGTAGTATAGAACTGTAGAATGATAAAAGGCTACGCTTAGAAGCTGTACAGGTATGAAATCGGGCACGCTCCCGCTAACTTCGCCTTCGTAGCAGTACTAACTTCAAGCTTCGCATAGCTCGCTTTCAGTAAGTACTGACGGGCTCAGATTGCCCTCTTTCATACCTGTACAGCTTCATTCGCTTCGGCTTTGGATTTCTACAGTTCTTCCCTTCACCGGCTTTCTACAAGTTCTAGCGGGCGCAGTTTGCCCTCTTTCCTGCCTATACAGCATCCTTCGCTTCAATTATGGATTTCTACAGTGCTTCTCTACAACGGCTTTCTACAAGTACTGACGGGCTCTGGTTGCCCTCTTTCATGTCTACATAGCATTTGCCGCTTTGATTTTGGATTTCTACGATACTGAAATAAGAGGAGATCGCAGGAACTTGCTTTCTAGGACGAGGTATTAAGGAATCTTTGCGAGGGCTTAGGCTATGCACGAAAAAGACGGTCACGAGGCTTCCGTAGGGAGCTGCACTCTAGCAACGAAGGCGGGCACATGTTTGAGCCCGAAGGGCGAGTTTGCGCAGGAGCCTGAGTGAAAAAGCGAGTGCAGCGAGTAGGAAACGTAGTGTGTCTTTGAGGCAGAGCCTAAGCCGAAGCAAGACATTCATTAGTCTGTATGATAGAGTTGCCAACGATTACTTGACAGAGCATATTTTATCGCAAGTTCCAATCTCACCCACCTGAAAGCTCTACTTGCTGA
>CALIEL010000170.1 GCA_938022235.1 Oribacterium parvum | reverse complement strand
TTTAAAAACTCCGTTCCATATCCTGAATCAGTTTTGTCAAAGTTTTTAAAACCTTCTCATAATCCATTCGCTTCGGTCCAATGACGCCAAGGGTACCCTGCATTCCGTTGCCCAAGTGATACTTAGCGGTAACTACTGCACAATCCGTCACATCCTACAAAGGACTTTCCTTTCCGATATAAACCTGAATGCTTCCATCCTTTTCTTCCGACTCGTTGTCTTTCAGAAGACCTGCCAGCTCTTCCTTCCGCTCTAAAGCGGAAATCAGCTTGGAGGCATTTTCCGAATCGGTAAGCTCCGGATATTTGAAAATGTTGGTGGCACCGGAGGTATAAATCTCTACCTCTTCCTCCTCAGGATGCAAAAGCTCCTGCATTCCCCGAAGTACGGTTTCCATCGTTGCTTTATAAGGCGTTCTATCCATTAAAGAGCGGATATCCTTTTCTCCCAGCTCCTCCACGGAGAAGCCTGCTAAAACATCATTTAGCAAAAGGTTCAAGGAGAGGATGGCAGCCTGCTCCAAATCCTCCGGAATATCTAAGGTAATGGTCTTTACGATATTGCCCTGAAACATCAGAAGGAATAAGACCTTCTGTTTCTCCACCAAAGACAGCTGCAAGAACTTGATTTTGTTCTTCTGCATACTGGGGCCCGATACTAAGGCCGCGTAGTGGGTGTCACTGGCAATGTTTCTTACCAAAGCTTGTAAGGTACTTTCCAGTCGTTCCATTCTGGCAAACATAGAGCTCTTCACATCGGATAAAGCCCGCTCCTGCTTCTCCATAAGCTGGTCCACATAAAAGCGGTAACCCTTATCTGAGGGAATTCTACCTGCAGATGTATGAGGCTGTATTATATACCCTAACTCTTCCAAGTCGCTCATTTCGTTACGAATGGTTGCCGAGCTTAGATTCAAACCGGAAAATTTACTGATGGTACGAGAACCTACCGGCTCTCCGGTTTCCAAATAGTTTTTGATAATCGTGGTGAGAATAATCACCTTTCTCTGATCCACAGAACTCTTTCCCTCCTTTCTCGGCTTTGTTGGCACTCGTGTGTATTGAGTGCTAACACATGGTCATAATATACCGCTAATGGAAGGATGTGTCAAGAATTTTTACAAAGAACTTTGTGAATTTCTGATGAACATAGTTGGGCGGAGTTTTTGCTTCTTTTTATGCTTTTTAAAATATAGATTTATAGCACTTTTTATGCAGATAGTCAGTAGTCGAGGCACGCTCCCGCTAAGTTCGCCCAACGGGTACAGTACTAACTTCAAGCTTCGCTTTGCTCGCTTTCAGTAAGTACTGACGGGCTCAGATTACCTCGACTACTGACTATCTGATAAAAGTGCTTCCAATATATCTATGCTAAATATCAAATCAATAAAACAGAATGCTAAAAATCCGCCTCTCCCTATTCCAAGAAAAGCATGCTGTAAAAAACATGATTATGCAAGCTTTTCGCAGTATAGGTCTGGAAGCAGGGGTAATGTGAGCCCGCGGGTTCTTGGCTTTTGTCTTTTAAAAGCTTAGAACCCCTGCAGGGCGAGCTTAACGGGAGCGTGCCCCCGTTTCAGACCTATACTGACGGAAAGCAAGTCTTGGTTTTTACAACGTACTCATTCTCCTCACTCTGCTAAAATCATCTCTCCCACCAGCTCCAATCCTTTTACCGCTCTTATACTTCCGATTGCTTCTTTTCCTAATTGAGCTAATCTTTCTTCTTGCTTTTCTTTGTCTTTCTCGAACACTGCCAAGAGTTCATCCTGAACCGGCAGGATATAGCGGATATATTCTTTATTGAATCCGGTGTAATAGTATTTTCCTTCAATCTCTCGAATTTCTTCTATTAAGATGGAGCTTTCTTTTCCTAAGAATTTCTCTCTAAATTTCTTGGAGTCTTCCAACGCCAGTGCCAAAAGCTCTTTGGAGCGGGCTGTTTTGATATTATCCGGAATCTGCTCCTTCATTTCGTCTGCTTTCGTCCCCTTTCTTCTGGAGAACTTGAATACGTGGAGATCATAAAAGGAGATTTCCTTTAAAAAAGCAAAGGACTCCTGAAAATCTTCCTCCCTTTCTCCGGGGAAGCCAACAATCACATCCGTCGTAATGGCCGCCATGGGATAAACCCTTCGGATATCCTCTACCGCCTTTTTGAAGTCTTCTTTAGTATAATGACGATTCATTTCTTTAAGGGTCTTTTCCGCACCGCTTTGTAAGGACAGGTGGAAATGAGGGCAGATTGCTTCTACTTCCTTTAAACCTGCTAAAAAGCGTTCCGTAATAATTCTAGGCTCAAGACTTCCCAAACGAATTCTTTGAATGCCTGGAATCTTTCCCACCTCAGAAATCAAATGGAGTAAAGCCTCTCCCGTTTCCGCCTTTCTGCTGGCATATTCATAGGAAAGATTTTCAAAATCCAATCCGTAGGAAGACAGGTGAATGCCGGTAAGCACCACCTCTTGAAAGCCTTCCTTTTCCAAATGGCGAATCTCCTCCAGACAGTCCTCTTCCTTACGGCTTCTAATTCTCCCCCGAACATAGGGAATGATACAATAGGCGCAAAACTGATTACAGCCGTCCTGCACCTTTACAAAGGCTCTGCTCTTATCCTTTGGCTTGGAGAGGAAGAGATTTTCATACTCTCCCTCCTCCCGCACCGGGGAAAAGGGCTCCATGGGACTTGCATAGCCTCCCGATAGGCCTTAATCAGCTCTACCACCCTGCCTTTTCCGGTATTTCCGATAAGAATATCTATGCCCTTATCCTCTTTCAGCTCCTCCTGCTTTCCTTCCACATAGCAGCCGGTGGCGATGACGATGGCTTCCGGATTTCTCTGCTTAGCCTGATGAATCATTTGCCGGGATTTTCGGTCCGCAATATTGGTCACGGAGCAGGTATTAATCAGGTAAATGTCCGCCTCCTCCGTAAAGTCCACCAGCCTTGCTCCTTCCTGCAAAATAGCTTCGGTCATGGCCTCTGTTTCATATGAATTGACTTTGCAGCCTAAGTTGTGCATGGCAAAGCGCAGTCCTGCTAAATTCATTTTTATCCTCTTTCTAAAATTACAGTTCTTTCACGGCTTTCGCTTGACTTTAAAATCGTTCATTACTACAATAAACTTATCAATTTTAAAGGAGGGTATGCTGTGAAGACGGTTCGTATTTCGCTAAATTCTATTGATAAAGTTAAGTCCTTTGTAAACGAGTTGGTTCATTACTCTGATGTGGACTTCGATTTGGTTTCCGGTCGTTACGTAATTGATGCAAAGTCTATTATGGGAATTTTCTCCTTAGACCTTTCCAAGCCCATCGACTTGAACATTCATGCTGATGATGGAGAGATGGAGGATATTTTATCCCACCTGGCTCCTTACATCATTTAACTGTTGTATCTTAACGGAAAGAAAGAAGATATACAAGGCTTTTCAAAAGTGCATGGTTTCATGCACTTTTCTTATGTAAAGAAGGAGAATTATGCAATACCAAGCATTTTTGATTAAATATGCAGAAATCGGCACCAAGGGTAAAAACCGTTATGTCTTTGAGGACGCCCTGGTTCATGATATTCGGATGAAATTAAAGAGAGCCACCGGAAGCTATTCCGTTAGCCGGGAACGGGGAAGAATCTATGTGAATGTGAAGTCCGAGGACTATGATTATGAGGAGTGTATTGATGCCCTTCGCCATGTGTTCGGTATTGCCGGCATTGCGCCCATGGTGCAGGTGCCTTTAAGCCCGGAC
>CALIEL010000169.1 GCA_938022235.1 Oribacterium parvum | reverse complement strand
GCTTATCCTCACGAATTATCCGGGGGAATGGCACAAAGAGTGGCTCTTGTCAGAACCATGATTAATGAGCCGGAGGTCTTTTTACTGGATGAACCCCTGGGGGCACTGGACGCCTTTACCAGAATGCAGATGCAGGATGAACTACTCCTTCTATGGAAGGAAAAGAAAAATATGATGCTGATGGTGACCCATGATGTGGATGAGGCCATTTATATGGGCACCAGAGTCATTGTTATGGCTAAGGCAGGAGGCAGTATTTTAAGGGATATTTCTATTGATTTGGATTATCCCAGAAAAAGGTTGGATCCGAAGTTTTTAGCCTATAGAGAGGAAATTATGCGTCTTCTCGGGGTGGATCAGGAAGAAGAGTCAGGTTAAGGAGTTTCTTAAAACTCATACAAAACGTAATGGAAGTCTTAGGGAAGCCTTATAGAAGTAGTCTTATGGAGGCCAATGGGAATATTGGAACATGGCGTTTTGCGATGGGTTTTTAGATAGAGAGGAACAAGAAATGTACAGGCAAGAAGAGGAGTGTATGATGAAAAAGACATTGAGACAACTGGGAATGGCAGTAGCTTTAGCTTCCGTATTTTCTATGACGGCGTGCAGCAGTCAAGTAGGTAAGCAGGCGGAAACAACAAAGGCAGAAACAGGAACTTCGGCTGAAAGTCAGGAAAAGGCTGAGGGCGAGAAGGAAAGCACAGCACAGGAAGCAAAGCAGGGGGATGGAGAACATCAAACCGAAGAAATCAAGGGGGGATTTTCCGACCGCCCGGAGGCAAAGGATATTGTGTATCATCCCTTAAAGCTTACTCCGGAAGAGGAAGAAGCTTGGAAAAAAGAGCCTGCCTATGGCAAGGATATCCAAATTGGTTATAATGGAGGACTTTGTACAGGAACCTTCGGTACTGCTCAGGAAGAGGGATTTTATAAGGCGGAGGGCTTAAGTACAGCTATCAGCCAGATGACCGAAGCTAAGGATGCAGTAGCTACAGGAAAGGTGGATATTGCTGCAGACCATTTGGCTTCTGTTTTTGTTCCTGCTGTAAATGGCTTGAATCTGGTATTTACAAAAGGTGCTCATAGCGGCTGTAAGACTTTATATGTATTAAAGGATTCCGAGATTCAAAGTACCGCTGATTTAAAAGGAAAGACGGTTTCTTTAAGTGACGGTATCGGAAATTCCGACCATAATATTGCTCTTCGTTTCTTTAGTAACGACGGCATTAAGCCTGAGGAAGTGAAGTACAAGGTGGTTGCCAATGATGCAGTGATTATGGCTTTACAGAATGGAGAAGTGCAGGGAGCCATGATGTCCGATATGTTTGCACGGAAATTTGTAGATGAGGGTATTATTCGTCCAATTCGTTCCCTTACTACTGATCCTGACTTCAAGATTGAACCTTGCTGTGTACAGATTATGAATGCGGATTTTGCTAAGGAAAATCCTATTACAGCCAAGAAATTAGAGAACGCCAGCATCTATTGCAGCCAGTGGATTGAGGACAATAAGGAGACCTTCGTAGATCTTCTTTTGGAAAAGAACTGGGCAAGTGGTGATAGACAGAAGGTCTTGGATTTTGCCAATTCTTTAAATTTTGTACTGACCGATCAGCAAACAGAAACTGCTATGAGAAAGGTCATCAAGGATTACCAGTCCTTCGGACTCTTGGATAAGAATCTGAAGGAAGAAGAAATTGTGGAAAAATTCTGGAAGCCTATGGATTAATATTTTTATCTAGTGCATTTAGCTATAAGTATGGATAGTTTGTAAAAAAATGCTTTTACTTTCTTTTCACTGTGCTAAAATAGACATAGTTTAAAAAACAAAGAAGAAGTACGTTTAGTGCTTCTTCTTTTGTTCGTAATTCTTAACGAGTATCGCACGCGTAGTGTGCGATATCTCGTTGATAAAGAAGGAGCAGGAAAAATGGAAGCAGAGCAGGAGCATAAGCTACAGAAAAGGATTTTAAACTATTTGCAGATTATTGTAGGCTGTTTTATAACGGCCTTTTCGGTGAACTGCATTTTGGTGCCGAATAAGCTGTCTACCAGCGGAGTGACGGGATTGTCCCAGATGGCGGAACGCTTTATCGGGATTCGCTACACCTATATTTATTACTTTTTCAGTATTACCATACTGATTCTGGCTTTCTGTTTCCTGAAACGAGAAGAGTTTATGAAGATTATCTTTGTTTCTTTTCTCTATCCTACCTTACTGGTTCTTACGGGTATGTTTGACTTTGTCTTTGTGCAAGGAGAAATGTTTTTGGTGTGCATTTATTTCTCTTTGTTTTATGGCGTTGGCTCCGGATTGGTTCTTCGAGCGGGAGTGACCTTCGGCGGAACGGATACTGTTGCCAGAATACTGAACCGGAAGATTTTTAAAGGTGTTCCCTTAAGTAAAGTCATGCTTTTCCTGGACGGTTCCATTCTGATTTCTCTGGGCTTCGTTTTTGGAAAAGATATTGCCCTTTATGCTTTGGTCAACCATGTGATTTGTATTTATATTATGGACTATATGCTTTTCGGTTTCCGTCAAAAGCTTTATAAGGTCACCATTATTCCATTTATCAAAGATGATACCGAATATATCACCAAGTATATTCTGGGGCTTGGTCGTGGCGTAACTCAAACAAGAGTTGTGGGAGCATATACAAAAGAAGAAAAGATTATGCTTTCCTCCATTTGTTCCCCCAGACAGTCGGCCATGATTCGTAAGTACCTTGCGGAGAATTTTCCCAGAGCCTTTATGGAGGTGGCACCAATCGTAACTGTATACGGTATTGGAGAACGATTTGTTCGGATTAAAGGGGAAGATTAAAAAGGCGCTGTAAAATAGAAGAACAGCGTATATGCATAATAGGTCTGAAACTGGGGTAATCTGAGCCCGCGGGTACTTGCGAAAAACAAATGTAATGCGGTTTTTCGCTTAGTACCCCTGCGAAGGCGAAGTTAGCGAGAGCGTGCCCCGGTTTTAGACCTATTAGTGCATATACAAAAGCTTGATTCTTTTACAGCGCCTTTTTATTTTGAGTGTACTTTTGATGTTCCCTTAATACGAAGGCCAGCCAGGGGAAGAGAAGATAACCAAATAGCATTGCAAAGATGGCATAGAAGTTCGGCTCTACAAATCCATCTTTGACATTGCTGAACTGTCCAACCCAGTTAAATTGACTGAGAAGGAAAAGGGTTAAGAGAATCGCCAGGATGGGTAATGGAACATCCAGGATAAAGCTTTTGATGGGCTTTTCGATAATTTCTCCCTTTTGTTTACCGTAGTAAAAGTATAGTACAGCCAAAGGTACCAAAAGGAATTGTACGAATCGAGCAATAGAGCTGATAATCATAATGCCTTTCATGTCATAGTGGAAGGCCATTGGAATCATAATTGCCCACAGAATGCTGAATACAAATGCGGCATAGGGGAAGCCTCCCGCAGTTCTCTTAGTGAAAACACGATTTACCTGTCCGTCCTTAGCCATTGCCTCCAAAAGTCTTGGAGTATGGAAGGAAGCGGCAATATTAATACCGAACATGGAAACAAAGGCACCTAAAACGATGGCGTTTTGTAATACGGGATTTTTAAAAATGTCGGCTAAAACTACAACATTGCTTGAGCTTAGCAGGGCTATAGGGTTAAGTCTCATGGATACAAAAATGATTCCCAAATAAATAGCGGCAATCATGAAAATGGATAAGGGCAATGCTTTTGGAAGATTTTTCTCCGGACTTTCCATATCGGAAGAACCACTGGCTACTCCCTCAAAGCCTGTAAAGGCGTAAAAGGCTGCTACGATGGCAGTGACAAAGGATTTACTGCTTAAAGCAGGAACGGTGTTACTGTCGTTTCCGGGCACCAGCAGGGACAGGTCTGCAGTTTGTTTATGCTGTGATACGAAGAAAATTCCTGCCAGAATCGTCAGAGATAAGGCCAATACCTTTCCTAATGTAGATATATTGGAAACAAATTCCAGCACCTTAAGCCCGAACAGATTAATGATAAATAGGACAAGCATTAAAAGAATAAAGCCTACTGTTACAAAAGCAAAGCTATTGGTGT
>CALIEL010000168.1 GCA_938022235.1 Oribacterium parvum | reverse complement strand
GCCAACGAATATATGATGGCCATGTGCTTTGCGGCAAAGAAAATCGGACGGGAAGCAGAAGTCATTCCGGCTCTTCAGGAAGAACAAAGTCGCTTAATGGAAGCGGAGGAAGAAAAATGTCTTAAAGGTTCCTGCCAACGATACAATTATTGCAAGATTCTCCTGAACTATATGCAGCAGGATATTTTACCGGAATCAAGAAGCAAGAATTATCAGCTGCCAAAAGTGCCGAAAACAGCTTCGGAATTGATAGCAGAAGGAAAACTAAATCCCGAAAAAGACTTTGATAAGATGAAGCTTTTGAATTTACTTTTTATGAAGGGGAGTCCGGAGGATACAGTGGACTGTTATGAAAGGATCAAGGAATTAGATCTTGGGGAACTGTATTACGAGCAAGCTTGTATTTGCTATGGGTATCTTGGGCCAAAAGACAAGGTGTTGGAAGTGATAGAGCGCTGGGCAAAAAGTAAGCTTTGGGATGTAGCCAGTCCTACGCAGGTTCGCCCCATGAGCTTCTTTATGTATCCCTTTATGCATGAATATCTGGAGAATGAAGAGAGCTTAAAACGAATTAGGGAAGCTATTTTCGTATAAATCTTCTTGGAAGATTGGGAGAAAACTTAAGTTATATTTTGGCTTGTTCATTAATCCTTCTCCTTGCAGAACCAAAAACTTCAGATTTAGAGAGTCGAGTTGTAGAGCTTGCTGCAAGGGCATCTGCTTCATCCAGTTTTTTTTCTGTATCATCGGTCAAGGCGGAATATTGTTCAAGACTCATTAAAACCATTGTTCCATACCCATTTTTTGTGAGAAATACTGGAGCATTGGAATTAACAACAACATCTTCAATTTCGGGAAATTTGTTTCTTAAGTCGGAAACCGGACGGATATTAATCATAGGGGTTCTCCTTTTTGTTTTACTATCATAATAATATTGTTATTTTATCATAAAAAGGAGAAAGGACAAGGGGATAGTTATATTTCGAACAAGTCGTTATATTTCGAACAAGTCGTGATGCAATAAATTATATATTTGGACGGTATTTTGTCACATTGGGGAACTTTGTTACGAGCAAGCTAGTATTTGTTATCTGTATTTCGAACAGAAACGAATTAGGGAAGCTATCTTCGGATAAAGTTCGGATAAAGATTAGGGAGGAAAAGGATGAAGGAGAAAACCGTTAGAGTAATCAAAATCGGTAGGGAAGCTCTGTACGAATTTCTCTATGAAAATATGATTTCTGAAGAGGAAAATCTTCTGCAAGTTTCTGCTACAGAGGTGATGAATCACTTTGCCATAGACTGGGAAAAGGAAGAGTTTATTTTCATGGCACATCAGGCGGAAGATGCGGATGGAGAATTAATTCCTTTGCCGAAAGAAA
>CALIEL010000167.1 GCA_938022235.1 Oribacterium parvum | reverse complement strand
AGGGCACGGCATTTACCATGGAGGAAAGGGAAAAATTAGGTCTTATCGGACTTTTACCGCCCCACGTGCAGACCATTGAAGAGCAGGCGGAAGAAACCTACGCACAGATGCAGACGAAGGCAAATAATCTGGAAAAGCGGCTCTTCTTGATGCAGATTTTCAACACCAATCGTACGCTCTTCTACTATCTTTTTTCTCAGCATCTCGCAGAATTCAACCCCATTGTTTATGACCCGACCATTGCAGAAACCATTGAGCACTATAGCGATCTCTTTGTAGATCCACAGTATGCGGCATATCTGGATATCAATCACCCCGAGAATATTGAGAAGACCTTGAAAAATGCGGCGGAAGACAGAGAAATTCGGCTTATCGTGGTGACTGACGCGGAGGGGATTCTTGGAATCGGAGACTGGGGAACCAACGGGGTAGACATTTCCGTAGGAAAGCTCATGGTGTATACCGGCGCAGCAGGAATCAATCCCTCCTACGTTTTGCCTCTTGTGATTGACGCCGGAACGAACAGAGAAGAGCTTCGTAACAATCCGCGTTACCTTGGCAATCGTCATGAGAGAGTTCGCGGAGACCGTTACTACGATTTTATTGAGCAGTTTGTACAGACCGCAGAGCGCCTTTTCCCGAAGCTCTATCTGCACTGGGAGGATTTTGGAAGAGGAAATGCAGCCAATATATTGGAGAAATATCGGAAGCAGATTCCGACCTTCAACGATGATATTCAGGGAACAGGAATCGTGACACTGGGCGGCGTTTTTGCAGCGATGGCGATTTCCGGACAGAAGCTGACGAATCAGGTTTATCTCTGCTTTGGCGGAGGTACGGCAGGAGCCGGTATTGCCTCCAGAGTCCATCGGGAAATGGTAAGAGAGGGTCTTTCCGAGGAAGAGGCTTACAAGCGTTTCTTTATGGTGGATAAGCAGGGTCTGCTTTTTGACGACATGGAGGATTTGACACCCGAGCAACGTCCCTTTGCAAAAAAACGTTCCGATTTTCCGAATGCAGACAAGTTGACGAATCTTGCCGAAGTGGTACGGACAGTAAAGGCAACCATTCTAGTGGGAACTTCCACTGTACCGGGAACCTTTACGCAAGAAGTTGTAGAGGCAATGTGTAAGAATACGGAGCGCCCCTGCATTTTCCCACTGTCTAACCCGACAGAGCTTGCGGAGGCAAGCGCAGAGGATTTAATCACCTGGTCTGACGGAAAGGCTTTCGTGGCAACGGGTATTCCCGCAGACGATGTGTCCTATAAAGGCGTAAACTATGTAATTGGACAGGCGAATAATGCCTTAATTTATCCGGGACTCGGTCTTGGTATGCTGGCATCGGAGGCGAGCCTCCTCACCGACGAAATGATCGCGGCAGCTGCGGATTCTCTCTCCGGTATTACCGATATTACAAAGCCCGGCGCACCGGTGCTTCCGCCGTTCAAGTATGTGGGCGAGGTTTCCATTAAGGTCGCGGAAGCGGTTGCAAAGAAAGCGAAGGAGCAGGGACTTGCCCGCGCAAAGGAACAGGATATGGTGAAGGCAGTGCATGACTTTAAGTGGTATCCGAAGTATCAGTAAAGGAGGGGAAAATGACTGTATTTCTCACCTCAATTCAGAGCATTATTCCTATTATTGTGATCATTGCTTTGGGCTACATTTTACAGCTTAAAGGATGGTTCTCGGAAAGCTTCGGGCCGAACCTTTCCCGCCTGATTATGAATGTGGCCTTACCGGTATCGATCTTTGTCTCGGTCTTAAAGTATCTCACCGTGGATAAGCTCATTAGCCTTTCCGGTGGCTTGCTGTACACCTTCGGGGCTTTTGCACTGACCTATGTCTTCGGCTTTTTGGCAGTGAAAGTTTTTGGTGTGCGTGCCGGAAGACGAGGCACCATGATTAACACCTTTGTCAATGCCAACACCATTTTCATCGGATTGCCGTTAAATATAGCTCTCTTCGGAGACGATGCGCTTCCTTATTTTCTGATTTACTATATTACAAATACAATTTCTACCTGGACGCTGGGAGTTTACATCATGACTACGGACAGTGTAGGAGGAGAAAAGAAAAAAGGAACAAAGTTTGACTGGAAGAAGCTTTTACCGGCACCCTTGGTGGGGTTCCTGATTGCACTGGTATTCCTCGTTTTACGGATTCCGGTACCGACCTTCGCAGGAAATACCCTGACCTACATCGGAAACATCGTAACGCCCTTATCTTTGATTTATATCGGTATTATCCTTGCAAAGGCAGGGCTAAAGAGTATCCACCTTGATAAGGATACCGTGGTGACGATTTTGGGACGCTTTATTCTGGCTCCGGTTATTATGTATGTTTTACTCTATTTTACCGGAAAGGGCTTACCCACGAAGGAGTTCAATACCTTCGTGATTCAGTCTGCCGCGCCGGCTCTTGCGGTTCTCCCAATCCTTGCCAGTCAGGGAGACGGAGATGTGGAGTTTACCACCAATGTGGTAACCATTAGTACCGTGCTGTTCGTCGTTGTCGTACCTGTAGTGATGACTTTACTGGGATAAAGGAAATGAAAAAAATTAAGACTTCATTTGGGGCAGTAGCTATGCCCATAAACGGAGGAT
>CALIEL010000166.1 GCA_938022235.1 Oribacterium parvum | reverse complement strand
AACTCCGTGCCTAATGCGGGAGAAATTTTCCAGGTGAAGGACAACGAGAAGGAAGCCAAGGCTTATGCGGATACCTTTGTTAGTGAAGGAAAGCAGAAGATGGTGGAGGATTCCCGTAAGAAGGTTAGCTTAGATGCCCTCTTTGACCAGATTAAGGCCGGAGAGCTGAAGGATCTTCCGATTGTCATCAAGGCGGATGTACAGGGATCTGTGGAAGCGGTTCGTGATTCCTTACAGAAGATTGAAAATGCGGAAGTTCAGGTGAAGGTGATTCATGCCGGTGTTGGTGCCATCAATGAGTCTGATATTAACCTGGCTATTGCTTCAAATGCCATCGTCATCGGATTTGACGTTAAGCCGGATCCAACCGCAAGAGATATTGCCGAGCGGGAAAATGTAGACGTAAGACTTTACAATGTCATTTATAAGGCTATTGAAGATATTGAGCTTGCCATGAAGGGAATGCTGGCTCCTGTTTATGAGGAAAAGGTTATCGGTCATGCGGAGGTTCGTATGATCTTTAAGTCCTCCGGAGTTGGTGTTATTGCCGGTTCTTTCGTTCTGGACGGAAAGGTACAAAGAGGTGCCAAGGTTCGTTTGACCAGAGGCGGAGAGCAGTTATATGATGGAACCATTGCTTCCGTAAGACATTTTAAGGATGACGTAAAGGAAGTGGGAACCAAGCAGGAATGCGGTATTGTATTAGAAGACTTTACCGATATTCAGGAATTGGATCAGTTGGAAGTTTACGTTATGGAAGAAGTAAAACAGAGATAAGAGGGAGGGGAGCCGAAGGCTCCCCTGTTCCTACTTTTTTAGGAAAGTATAAAGAGGTAAAAAGTGAAAAAACTGAGCTTTAAGAACCAAAGAAGAAATGAGGATGTGAGAAGGTGTCTTTCTCTTTTGATTCGGGAAGAGGTAAAGGATAGCAGGGTTTCTCCCTTCTGTGACGTTACCGGTGTGGACCTTACTCCGGATTTACAATACTGTAAGGTCTTTGTTTCCTGCCTTGGCAGTGAAGAGGAGCTGGGAAAAACCATTGAGGGATTAAAGGCTGCCGGGGGATTTTTACGAAGAGAATTGGCCGGGAGTCTTAATTTAAGACATACGCCGGAACTGCAATTTATTGCGGATCACTCCGTGGAATACGGTTCCAGAATGGATGCTTTGATATCTCAGGTTAGCAAAGAAGATAAGGAAAGAGCTGTGGGGGAAGTAGTAAATCAGGATAATCGCTATAAAGAGGAGGAAGAATGAGAGACAAGCTGGAGGAATTATTAGCTTCTTCCCAACGGATTTGTCTACTGGGACATACCCGCCCGGACGGAGATTGCCTGGGCTCTACTCTGGGCTGGAAGAATTATTTAAAGAATCGCTATCCGGAGAAGGAAGTACAGGTTTATTTGATGGAAGCCCATGAGAAATTTTCCTATCTTCCCGGTTTTTCCGACATTCGCCACGACGTGCCAAAGGAAAGTTATGACCTGGCTCTGATTTGCGATTGCGGAGCTTATGAAAGACTGGGAGAGTTCGGCTCTTTGGCAAAGTCTGCAAAAAACTGTTATGTGGTGGACCATCATGTAACAAGTAGTGGGGAGGATTTTCCTTTTCATACTATTTTACCCGATGCCTCCAGTACCTGCGAGGTGAGCTTTGATCTGATGGAAGAAGAGTTTTTCGATAAGGCGGTGGCTACCTGCATTTATACCGGCTTAATCCATGATACCGGAGTTTTTAAGTATAACTGTACTTCTCAGCATACCATGGAGATTGCAGGAAAATGCATAGCCCGGGGAATTCCTTTTTCCTACATCATTGATGACAGCTTCTATATGAAGTCTGTGGATCAGCAGAAAATGACGGGGAAGGTCTTGCAGGATGCAAAGCTTTATTGTGAGGATAGAATCCTGGCTTCTTCTCTGAGCCTTAAGGATATGCGTTCCTTTAATCTGGAACAAAAAGACCTGGACATGGTGGTCAGTATCCTTCGGGAAACCAGAGATGTGGATGGGGTGATTTTCCTCTATGAGGTAGGGAATCAGCTGTATAAGGTGAGCCTACGTTCCAACAACAATGCCTTTGATGTTTCACAAGTGGCGGCCTTCTTTTCCGGCGGGGGACATAAGATGGCAGCAGGTTGTAGCCTAAAGGGCAATCCGGAGCAGATTTTGGAGAAGCTTTTCGGAGAAATGAGAAAGCAGCTGGACGCAGAGGGCTTCAAAAGCAATAAAAGATGTAGAGAGTAAGCATGGATGGAATTATTAATGTATATAAAGAAAAGGGGATGACCAGCTTCGACGTTCTTCGGGCTCTTCGAAGAATTCTGAGAGAAAAAAAGATGGGGCATACCGGCACCTTGGACCCCATGGCGGAAGGCGTGCTTTTGGTCTGTGTCGGAAAGGCTACCAAATATGTGGATGCTTTGATGGCGAAAGAGAAGATCTATCAGGCGGAATTGACCTTAGGAATCGAAACGGATACGGAGGACAGTACCGGTAAGATTCTTTCCGAAGAAGAGGTTTCTATTTCGAAGGAGGATATTGAAAAGATTCTTCCCCGCTTTCTGGGAAAGCAGGAGCAGATTCCTCCCATGTACAGCGCAAAAAAGTTGGAAGGAAAAAAGCTTTATGAATTGGCAAGAGAAGGGAAAACGGTAGAAAGGAAGCCGAGCCAAATTGAAATCTTTGCTCTGGAAATTCTTTCCTATAATTGTCCTAAGCTTCGTTTTCGGATTCATTGCTCCAAGGGAACCTATATTCGTACCCTTTGTAAAGATATCGGGGAAGCGCTGGGAACCAAGGCCTGTATGTCTGCGCTTTTGCGAGAGCAGGTGGGCGAGTTTTCTTTAAAGGAGAGTTATAGACTGTCGGAAATTGAGAAGCTGGAAGGAGCAGGGGAAAGAGATACATACTTGCTGCCGCCCCTTTACAGTCAAAAGGACAGCATTTTAACCTTCGGAAAGTTTGATGGTCTTCATCTAGGACACCAAAAAATATTTGAAGAGTTGTTTAAGGAAGGAAAGGCGGAGAATTTGGTACCCTCTGTTTTGTCCTTTACCACCCATCCTTCGGTTTTATTTTCCGGAGAGCGGCAGGACCTTCTTTGTACGGAGGATGAGCATTATACCCGTCTGCAAAATGCAGGATTTTCCCAGATTTTTCTTTTTCCATTAACCTTGGAAACCGCCAAGATGCCTGCGGAGAAATTTCTGGAGGATATTCTGGTAAAGGCTTTAAAGGTAAAGCACCTTGTGGTGGGAACGGATTGCAGCTTTGGCTATAAGGGAAAAGGTGATGTGGCCTTGCTTCAGGAAAAGGCTGAGGTTTTCGGCTATAAGCTGACCGTGGTGGAGAAGGCATTAACCCGGGATGCCACCGGGAAATCCGTAGAAATTTCCAGTACCTATATCCGGAAATGCTTGGAAGAGGGGGCTGTGGAAGAGACGGCAAGGCTTTTGGGACGGTACTATACCCTGTCCGGCACCGTGGTGCACGGAAAGAAAATCGGGCGAAGCATCAATTTTCCCACG
>CALIEL010000165.1 GCA_938022235.1 Oribacterium parvum | reverse complement strand
TTATTCGATCTTTGATTTTCAAGGTTCAGTTTTGCAAAAAGTTTTTCGGTTCATCCTGGCTAAAGCCTTGATTTTCCTTGATTTCTTTCTGCTTTTTGCTGTCTTGTTTTTTGCGACAGCTTGTGTATATTAACACTTGAGCTTAAGCTTGTCAACAAAAAATATAGATTTATTTTGAAAAAGATTTTTAAGCTTTTTAAGATACAAGATATGGTTGATTTTTTTCCATATTTGATGTTTCGATTTTATCCGACCATTTTTCTCCATGTTTCATCTTATTCTGACTGTATTGTATTTCGTCTCCACTACGTTTTGTATATCAACCCTATATGTGTGTCTCACCTGTCATTTATTGTTTCCACCTTTCTTTTTCACATAGTAGATTTCCTTACTTCAAATAATGATAGCTTTCTTTTTACCGAAGTATATAATGGATATACATTTACGGAAAAGGAGTACAAAAGATGGAATTTCCAATAGATTTCTTTTTGGATGAGGTTAGAGAAGGTTTTTTTATTCCCGCTATGATGAAACGGGCTTGGGCTGCGGAATTGGAAATCCTAGTTGAAATTGATAGAATTTGCGAAAAGTATAAACTTCGCTATTTTATTGATTATGGGAATCTATTGGGTGCCATCCGCCACAAGGGGTTTATTCCTTGGGATGATGACATTGACATTATGATGCTGCGAAAGGATTATGAAATCTTCGCAAAAGTGGCTAATAAAGAGCTCCCTAAAGAATTGGTTTTCCGCTCTTTAAAGGAAGATAATAGTAACGGCGAGTTAGTTAGCTCTGTCCAACATAAGGAAATGCTGATTTCCACCGATGCCATCGGGAAATACCACAACTATCTTTATGGAGCCGGTGTTGATATTTTCCCTAATGACTATCTTTCGGAAGATACTGAAAAAGAAAGACAACGAATGGAGCTGCTGAAATCCCTATGCATTCTTGCTTCTTTTCCCTTTACTGAGGGCGACAAGAAAGCTGTTTTGGTAGAAGAAGCAAAAAAGGTGGAAAAAATAACCAAAGTTAAACTATTGCATTCTCCTCACTACCGGGAAACTATTCTAAATCTTTTATCAGACTGTTTTCAAAGATTTAATCAGAATCCCGGAAGTAAAATTGCCTGTTTACTGGATTTTATTATTTATCAAGGGCAAGGTAAAGGCATTTTTAATGCGCATTGGTACGATGAACAAGTTTATTTGGATTTTGAATTTCTAGCGCTTCCTGCACCAAAAGAATATATAAAAGTCATCTCCGAAAGATACTATGATTATGAAACTATAAAAAAAGGCGGAGGAAATCATGATTACCCCATGTATCGCAAAATGGAATCGGCCTATAGGGATGGAATTGGGGGAAAGCTTTTCTACGAATATTCTATCGATAAAAATGATTTAAAGAAAAGATCAAATGTATTATCTATCTTTAAAGAAGAAAATAAGTCAGAATCCCAAAAACCGCGCCTGTTTTTTCTTCCTTCCCTTTACTCTCGCTGGGAGTCCATGAGAGGGCTGTTTTTAGAGGCAAATAAAGATGACTCTGTGGATTGTTTCCTTATGCCCCTTCCTTATTATTACAAAGATGGGCTGGGAGGCTGTTCTCCGGCACAATGGGACTATGTTTTATATGAAGATGAGTTGGGAAAAGACAATCCTTCTCTTTTGGATTTTAGGACTATCGATTTAAAGGAGATTTCTCCGGATCTTATTTTCATAAATGATCCCTGTGACGAATATAACTTAAGCTTTATGCTTGATCCGGCCTTTTTTAGCAAAAAGCTAAAGTCCTGTACGAAACAGTTGATTTATATTCCTTGGTTTGTTACTTCCGAAATTGATTTAAAAGATAAGGAAGACGGAAAAGCCATTGTGAATGCGGAAAATTATGTGATTATGCCCGCTCCGGTGCATTCCGATTATGTGATTTTACAATCCGAAGGAATTGCAAAGCTGTATCAAAGCCTTTTAGAAAAAGAAAGCGGAGCGGAGTATGCAAACTATTGGAAAGAAAAGCTTCTTCCCTTCGGAAGCCCCCTCTTCGACAAGGAAAAAGATAAAGAAAAATATGCTTCTAAAGCCCTATGGGAAAAGTTGAAAGCATATCAATAGATTCAAAAGACCGACCGGGGCAGCCCCTGCCCTGTGGTCGGTCTTTTTTAGACTTTTTAAGTCCTTTATTACTATATATACTTCTATTTTCGATCAGAAATTTTTCTTTGTATAACTAGCCTGCAATTTCTCTGGCTACGAAGATTCCCGATGCAGAGGCATGGGAAAGGGAGTGGGTCACACCGGAACCGTCTCCAATTACATAGAGTCCCTTTACGCAGGATTCCAGATGCTCATCCAGGGCCACTTCCATGTTGTAGAACTTAACCTCTACCCCATAAAGAAGGGTATCTTC
Source organism: Oribacterium parvum (assembly GCA_938022235.1). Lineage (GTDB taxonomy): Bacteria > Bacillota > Clostridia > Lachnospirales > Lachnospiraceae > Oribacterium > Oribacterium parvum_A. Next base: position 2,662 of record CALIEL010000165.1, on the reverse strand, counting down.
ATTGGCTGTACCGGGAGCAATCTTATCCAGGGCATAAATCATTTCCATAATGCCGTCTAAAATTCTCTTGGGAAGCACCAGACTCAAATCTCCGGGCGTTGCCTGAAGAGTAGGCTGTACCAGTCCCTCCTCGATTCTCTTATGATTACTTCTTCTTCCTCGCACCAAATCACCGAAACGCTGAACGATTACACCGCCTCCCAGCATATTGGAAAGTCGGGCAATACTTTCACCGTATCCGTTACTGTCCTTGAAAGGCTCGGAAAAATGCTTAGCCACCAAAAGAGCGAAGTTGGTATTCTCTGTATGCTGCTCTTCTCCCTCGTAGCTGTGTCCGTTTACGGTAACAATGCCGTTGGTATTTTCATTAACCACGATACCGTTAGGATTCATACAGAAGGTACGTACATTATCCTCAAAAAGCTCGGTACGGTAAACAATCTTACTCTCATAAAGCTCATCGGTTAAATGGGAGAAGATTACGGCAGGAAGCTCCACGCGAACACCGATATCTACGCGATTGGACTTGGTGGGAATGTTCATGTCTTTGCAAACCGTTTCCATCCACTTACTTCCGGAACGACCTACAGAGATAATGCATTTATCCGCATAAAAATCTTCCTTCTTGGTATGGAGATGGAAGCCGTCTTTCTCCAGCTTTTCCACCTTCTCCACCGGACAATCAAAATGGAATTCCACCTGATCCTTAAGCTTGGCATAAAGATTTTCCAATACCACATAGTTGATGTCTGTTCCAAGGTGGCGAACGGAAGCATCCAAGAGCTTTAAACGATTCTGCATGCAAAGCTTCTTAAACTTTGTGCCCGCGGTGGAGAAAAGTCTTGTTCCTTCTCCACCATTTTCCATATTGATTTCATCTACATAACGCATCAGGGAAAGAGCTTCCTCTTTTCCGATATATTCGTAAAGCGTTCCGCCAAAGTCATTGGTAATATTGTATTTTCCGTCGGAGAAGGCTCCGGCGCCTCCAAAGCCGCTCATAATGGAACAGCTTTTACAGGAAATACAGCTTTTAATCTTCTTTCCGTCGATAGGACAATGTCTCTTTTCCAGGCTATGTCCCGCTTCCAAAACCACCACGGAAAGCTTACTGTTTTTTTTCATCAGCTCGTAAGCCGCGTAAATTCCCCCCGGTCCTGCACCAACAATCGCTACATCATATTTCTTCATCCAAGCCTCCTGTAACTCCCTTACTACCGCAAAGGACTAGACCCCGCTTTTTTGAAAAAAGCATTTTACGATTTAGTATAGCATAAATTTCCCCTCTTTAAAGTATTTAAAATATACAGAGGAAAAGGGATGTATAATAAGCACCCACATTCTTTTCTATAGAACAGGTCCGGAAAGAGGGCACGCTCCCGCTAACCTCGCCACGCATCGGTACTAAGCTTCAAGCTTCGCTTTCAGCAAGTACCGGCGGGCTCAGATTGCCCCTTTTCCGGACCTATTTATAGAAAAGTGGATTTTCTCCATATTTCCAATGCATTAAAAACAGAAAAGAGACGGAATTTACTCTCCCATCCCTTTTCCTCTATATATTATAAAACTATGATTTTGTTGCATTCCATGTCATGACATAAATCGTAAACCATTCCGGTCTGCAGCTCTACCACCTTTGGTCTGGTGGGATAACGCTTGTTATTCTCTACCACCTTGGCCATCTGTCCTGTGGACAGTTCCACAATGGTATCCACCGGATAGAGGATCACACTTTCAATAAAGCTTTGAATGATAGCGTTGTCCAACTCGGATCCCATAGCCAAGACCATTTCCATAGCCTCTCTTCCGGTAATCGGTCCTTTATAAGGGCGCTTGGTTACCAGTGCATCAAAGACATCCGCCACGGAAATAATTCTGGAAAACAGGGAAATCTGGCTGCTGCCCAAGTTGTCCGGATAGCCCATTCCGTTCATCTTCTCGTGATGATGCAGCACACCGTCCAAAATAATGGGGGAAAAGCTGTTCTTTTCCTTCAAGATTTCATAGCCGAATAGACTGTGGTTCTGAATTACCTTGAATTCTTCATCCGTCAATTTTCCGGGCTTATTCAAGATTTCATTGGGGATTCTGGCTTTTCCTACATCATGCAGTAAGCCTGCAATTCCAAGCTGATGAAGCTCTTCCTTCGGCAGGCCGTATTCTCTTCCAATCATCATGGAAATGGCCGCCACATCTACACTATGCTTAAAGGTGTACTCATCACTGATTTTAATGAGGTTCACGTCAATCGCCACTGCATCATTTTTGAAGATGGCTGACTCCAGCTCTCCGAAAATATCCAAAGAGTTGGTGGCAAAATCCTTATCCTCCGTGTGGTCGAAGATATGGTTCATTCTTTCTTCCAGCTGTTTCTTCATTTCCACGGAAAGCTGAATTTTAGCACGATCCGGTTTTCTATGCTGGCGAATAATCTGCTTGGTTTTCTCGGGAATTTTGATGTCTTTATCATCTCGCACCCGGTAAATATAGATTCCCGGCAGCTTTTTTTCTTTGATATAGCGCACCTGATAGGCATCCAGATAAACGCCGTTTTCAATCATGGCTCTTCCACGAATGTCTTTTACCGACTCACCCAGCTGCATGCCAATCTGTATATCATCTCTTCGTACAAATAGCTTTTCTTCCATTCCTTCCTTTCCTT
>CALIEL010000164.1 GCA_938022235.1 Oribacterium parvum | reverse complement strand
AATATCATAATCCACTTTATTCGCTCTATCTTTTACGAGTACAGTAATACAACTAAAAGGAACTGAAATCATTGCGGAGCCTAAAATGCCACTCAGTAAAAAAAGATTTGCAAACATATCGATATCCTTTTGGAGAACCATAGAAGCCAGCCCCGGATACTGCTCCATCGCACTTTGTATCGCACTAACAAAGGTGCCTTTCAGGAATAATAAATACAGTACAAGCACAATAATGGATGTCAGTAGAGAGAATAGAATGCTCTGCCAATCTTTGAAAAACAGCAATACGTTTCTCTTGATAAATCCCAAAATCCCCCTCATCTTATGCCTCCAGCTTTCTTCCTGTTAAATGCAAAAATACGTCATCCATACTGCCTTTTACAATTTCATAATCTCTGATTTTATTTCGATTTGTATAGAGGAACTCACTGAGATGGAACCCCTCTTTTGATTCCAATGGCACAATATAGTGATCCGCTTCATAAGAATGCTCTATGTCTTTCAGCACAGCTTCATTGTCACTACATTTCTCTGCATACCAAATCAGTTTTGTATTCGTGTATTTCCTTTTTAAAGCCGCCGGTGTATCCTCTGCTACAATTCGTCCCTTATCCAGGATCACAACTCTGTCTGCATCTCTTACTTCTTCCATATAATGTGTTGTAAGAAATATCGTCATTTGTTTTTCTTTCCGAAGATAATCGATATACTCCCACACCAACTTTCTGGACATGGGGTCCAGCCCGGTTGTGGGCTCATCCAAAAAGAGAATCTTCGGATTATGTAAAAGCGCTCTGATAATATCCACTCTTCTTCGCTGTCCTCCGGATAATTTCTCATATTTTCTATTCCAGATGCTTTCCAATTCGAAGGCCTGCATTAAAGGATGTAAGCGCTCCAAAATTTCTTCTTTGTGTATTCCGTAATAGGAAGCTCTCGTTAGAAGATTTTCTTTTACAGTCAATACGCCGTCCAGAACTGAGTTCTGAAAAACAATGCCTATTTTCTCTCGAATCTTGTCATCTTCTTCTCCAAGCTTGTGGGAAAAGACTTCTACCTCTCCCTCTGTCTTTTCAAAAATGGTACAGAGGATATTGATAGTCGTTGATTTCCCCGCACCATTCTCCCCGAGAAACGCAAAAAACTCCCCCTCTTTTACGGAAAAGGAAATATGATTCACTGCAGTCGTTTTATCATAGTTTTTGCTTAAATTCTTTACTGTGATTGCATTCATTCGATTCGCTCCTTCTTGGCGCCTCTATAGTTCTTTCTGTAAGTCTATCCTATAGTTCGTCTTATCATTCAGTCCTATAGCCCCTCGCGGTTCCAATTTGTCCTGTGGTTCCTGTGGTTCTGCCCTGTAATTTTTCCCACAATTCTGCCCTGTTGTCTTAACTTGTTATTCTGTCTCACCGGTTTTGACATAAATCAGCTTATCAACTTGTAAGCATAAAAAAAGTGCCACCCTACCAAGCTGCATTTACAGCCTACTGAGTTGCACTTTTTCCATGAAAGGCTTTATTTTCATGAAACGCTTTATTTCTTATTCCGAATCTTGCAGATTTTTAATAGCTCCATTGATTTTAATCTCATCTACCTTTGCCATCCATGCTGTTGCACACCAGACAAAGAGATAAATGAGGCTGTACATAAGACAAATGATGCGTAAGTTGATGATTTGTCCGAACCAATGAAAAAGGCTTGCACACAAAACCACGATTCCGAGAACCG
>CALIEL010000163.1 GCA_938022235.1 Oribacterium parvum | reverse complement strand
TCTCGGAAAGGGAGTTCTTTTTTTATTTTTTGTGAAAATGGTAAATAACCTGTCCGTTCAAAAAAATCTGCCGGATCTTAGGTTGGTAGATTTTTCTTATCTGGTTCTATTCTTCTTGCAGCTATCCGGTAATATAAGATTTAAATGGTCAAAAGTATGTCATAAATAATCATATAAATATCATTGGAAATATGACAAAAGAAGAGTATATTATTTCTAAGTGATTTTGTAGCAGGAGGGGGAAAATGGAACAGAAGGAACTTCATCTTCGATTAAAGAAACTTAGAAAAGATTGCAAATTAACCCAAGACCAGATGGCAAAATACCTCGGTGTGGATCAAACATTAATAACAAAACTTGAAAATGGATCAAGAGCTATGAGTGTTACCATAATGGATCAATTATGCAGTCTTTTTGGTTGTACGGAAGAATATCTTTTGGGGCAAAGCGATACCTATATTCCGCTTAATTTTGCTTTTAGAGCGAATGGTATTCAGGGAGAAGATTTGCAAAGCATAGCAGCCGTAAACAAAATCGCAATGAATATTCGATATATGAATGAGAAATTTAAAGAGGAATAGGATGAAGACAGCACAAGAATTAAATTCACTTGCATTGGAAACAAGGCGTATCTTAGGGGAAGATAGCTATTCTCCCATTGACATTTTTGCTGTTGTCAATGGATGGAAAGAAAAGAAGATTACCATTGTAAAGTATCCTCTTTCACAGAGAATCAGCGGAATGTGTACCAAGGTGGATGAAGATATTATTATCTGTATTAATTCAACAACGTCCTATGGCAGACAACGCTTTACTTTAGCTCATGAACTATACCATATACTCTATGAGGATATAGATGGAAGAGTTGTTTGTGATATGCATATGGGAGATGATAAACCAGATTCCGAAAAAGAAGCGGATATGTTTGCCGGGTATTTGCTTATGCCATACGATACCTTATTTCAGTATGCAAAAAAGATTGATAGATGGACTTTAAATAAAATTATAGATTTAGAGCAACTATACATGATTAGTCATATGGCTCTTTTATTTCGCCTTGAAAAGGATGGATTTGTATCGGCGAATTCTATGTCTCCATTCAAAGATATCATAATTTCCCGTGAAGCTGCAAAACTAGGATATGGTAAAGAACTCTATCTTCCTTCTATAGAAGGAAAACAGTATTTTACTACAGGGGAATATGTGAGAAAAGTGGAAAAACTCTCGGATATGGGGCTAATCTCTGAGGGTAAAAAGGAAGAATTATTACTGGATGGATTCAGAGCGGATATTGTTTTTAACTTGGATGAAGAGGAAGGATATCCTAATGACTGATGAGTTATTTTTCGATACAGATTGTCTTTCTGCTTTTTTATGGATAAACAATACCAATATTTTACAAAAATTATATAGTGGGAGAATAGTCTTGCCTGATCCGGTATACCAAGAGTTATCTAATCCATCGATTCCGCATATTAAGCAAAGAGCGGATAAACTGATTAGTACACATATAGCAAGTGTGCAGCAGATTGTTACAGGAACGGAAGAATATGATTTATATAGTTATTTGATTAAGGGTATAAAAGGAGAGAAGCAGATTGGGCGTGGTGAAGCGGCCGGAATCGCCTTGGCTAAAACGTACAATGGTATTTTGGCCAGTAATAATTATAAAGACATTGCTTTATACATTAAAAGATATCATTTGAAACATGTAGATACAGGGCATATTTTGATGGAAGCACTGGAAAAACAGATTATTACGGAAGCTGAGGGAAATATAATTTGGCAGAATATGTTAAATAAAAATAGAAGACTTCCGGAAACCGGTTTTTCGGAGTATCTAAGAAAAAATCGTCTTAGTG
>CALIEL010000162.1 GCA_938022235.1 Oribacterium parvum | reverse complement strand
CATAAACAAAAAGGCCATAAATAGGATTAGAGCAGAGCCTAAGTCCTTACACAGCACCAACACAATGCCGTGGAGCATAGCCACTATTGCTGCCTTGTATAGCCCCCTTTGATTTTGCTCCTCCGATAAAAATCCCGCAACGGAAAAGACAAAGCTGATTTTAACGAATTCGGAAGCCTGGAAGGAAAAGCCAAAGAAATTCAAGCTCATCTTAGCACCAAAGCTTACCCGTCCTACAATAAGGACCAAGGAAAGCAGGAAAATCCCCAGTACCGCAAAGGCAATTCTTCCCTTTTGAAAATCCCAGATTTTATCGATGAAATAGGGAATAAGCAGGGCCAAAAGACTGGCTGCCACGGAAATGGCAAACTGCTTCATGGCCTTATCCGTATTTAATCTTTCCAGCATAATCCACCCTAAGGACAAAAGAAGACACTGGTTATACAAGAGAGTCTCACTGAAGGTAGGGTAGATTTTCTTCCAAAGGAAGGGATAGAGCACAAGAAAAGCTAGCTCCGCTCCATACATGATCAGATAAAAGAAGTCCTTTGTATGAAAGAAAAGAACCCCATGACAAAGAAAATGTAAGAACAATAAAATCTGGTAAAGAAACTTTGCCAATCTTCTTTTTCCATCCCCATAGTCCAGGGAAAGGTTTCGAAACAGACTGTAACAATACAGCAGCATCAATACCATACATACAATCTTTGTAAATGTACTAAAAAGACTTCCCATCTTTTCTCCCCTACTCTATTCCTTTATGAAAATGTCCTCTGGTAAACTGCTTTAAAGGCCTTCCCTGAAAAAGATCCAGAATTTCCTTCTCCGATTCCACCGTAAAATCAAAACGAAAAGAAGAAGCCCCAAGCCTTTCCACTTCCTTTTCCAGCCCCAGCAAGGATAAAACATCACTGTTATAGATTTGATTATAGCAGTATTTGCAATAGAGGCGAACCGGCATACTTTTATTCTGCCTATCCTGTAAAGACACCACATTGTTCCCTCTGGTACAGCCATTTCTGGTTTTTTCTATACAATTGGCACTGACCATCATAGGCAGGTGCCCGTAGCAAAGAAGCTCTGTGGAGATTCTCCTGCTTCTTGCCCATTCGGAAAAGGCCATATCCTCCTGAAAACGAAACTCAATGGGAAAGCACATTTCTTTTGCTCTCAAGGATTCCCATACCTCCATGGCAGACTGATTATAGCTATAGAGGGTATAGTCAAAGCAGGTTGAAAACTTCCTATCCGGAAAATCCTGTAGCATTGCCACCTGATCCAGAGTGCGAAGAAGAAAATGACTGAAGCCCTCTTCATTTTTCGCCTCTTCCATCCAATCCTTCGGGCTTCTTCCCCTGTCTTCCCTTCTTTGGATTCTTCGAAAACGAAGTCCTGACCATTTTCCGCTGTTCTGTATCTCCCCGCGATATTTCAGGAGCTCTTCCTCGGAAAAGGCTCCCTCATCCAGATAAATTCCTTTGATAAAAGGGAATTGAAGCACCGCTTTTAGCTGTTCTCCTCTTTCTATGGAAACCCTAATTTCCCCTAAGTCTTTGATTCCGTCTATACTGCCCAAGAATAGCCTCCCTCATTTTCTCTACACCGTCTCTCCTTAATTGATTCAGGAAAGACAGGGGATAGAAAATATCTTCCTCCCCAAGAATCGAAAGTTCTTCCAGGGAAAATTCCGTGTTCCCCATCTTCTTCATTTGTTTTGTGATCTGTTCTCTAGAAAGCACCTTTTCCTTGGCCTTTTCTACAGGCTGGCTTCCTTCTACGGAAACGGAAAGTCCATTTTCTCCCTCTAGGGTAAAATAGGGAACTTCGTCATAGGACAAGTGCAAGCTTCCCTTCAAAGGAATCTTTCTTTCCCGCTCTTCCATTTCCTGCTTGAGTTTGGAAAGCACTTCTTCCTTTTCCTTTCGGAAAGGCTTTTCTCCGAAGGCAATCATATCTTCCCCGTTATGTTGTTCTAAATAAGAGCTGTAGCCTCCCCTGTCGTAAACCTCTTTTAAGAGGGCTATATCTTCCTCCGAAACCTTATAGGAACTCCCCTCAAGAGCCAAGTCCAGATATTTTCTGTAAATGGAAACCACTGTCCCTGTATATAGGGCGGACTTCATTCTTCCCTCAATCTTTAAAGAATAGGCTC
>CALIEL010000161.1 GCA_938022235.1 Oribacterium parvum | reverse complement strand
TTCCTGCAGGCAACTTGCTCCAAATGTGCAAGGCAATCATCCGATCACAGGATAATGCCTCAGGATCCTCCTTCATATAACCGGCCCCACTATCCTCAATGCACTCCTCTGCCGGTTGAAATAAAAGCTTTACAGTAACCGTAAGCTCCTCTTCCATTTGCTTTAAAAGCTTTGCTGTTCCCAGCAGGATGGTAATGTGAGTGTCATGACCGCAAGCATGCATCAAGCCCTCCGTCTTGGATTTCCACGGGCAGTCCGAAAGCTCCGTCACCGGAAGGGCATCAATATCTGCCCGGATTCCGATGACCTTTCCAGTAGACTTCTTTCCCTGAATGGTGACAATGACACCGGTTTTACAGGATTTTTTATAGGGTATACCCAGCTTATCCAGATATTCCATGATTTTTTCCTGAGTATGATATTCCTGCCAGGATAGCTCCGGATGCTCATGAAAATACCGGCGAAGCTTCACCAACTCTTCTTGAAAATCTTCCGGCCTGGCTGCTTGAATATCTTTTTGTCTATCCGCGTTGATATCTGCTCGGATATCTGCTTCGTTATTTACTTTATTATGATTGTCCATTGTTTTTGCCTCCGTCCTTACTCTTAGCTTGGATCTGTTTTCCTACTGTTTTTTCTTATTCTACTTTCTTACTGTACTTTCTTACTGTTCTCTCTTACTATACTTTCTTACTGTATTTTCTTACTATTCTTTCTTATTCTACTTTTTTACTGTACTTTCTTACTATTCTTTCTTGATATTTTCCCATTCTATTCGCTTTGAAAAGCCATGACAATACGATTTTTTCCATGAATCCAGGCAAAAACTCATACCCTTCAATATAGTTATTTATTTTATAGCAATTATATACAAATTTTAAGAGTTTTTCTCTCTACGATTTTCTGTCCTTTAGTCCCATTTCTCCATAAAATAGCATTGTAAAATAACGATATTATGATATCATTAATTTATTTAAATAATTAATTTTGCTTATTTTAGGAGGTATTTACAAATGAGGACAATTCCCCAATTCATTATGAAGAGGGTCCAGGGACGGGTTTTAGCTGTTGTGACATTTTTACTTGCACTTACCCTATCTCTTGGATTTATGCCATCCAACCTGCAGAGGGTATATGCCCAGGAAGAGAATCTCTATCTGGATGGTAAAAACGGTAACGACGAGAACGATGGAACTACACAGGAAACTGCCGTAAAATCCTTCGAAAAAGCAAAACAAATGGCAACGGAAAATCCTTATATCGAGGTTATTTACGTTGTAGACACTGTTCCTGTTGACGGTGAAGTAAGTCTGGACAATACCAATGCCATTCTTATGAGAAATCCGGGATTTTCAGGATATCTTTTAAGCATTTCAGCCGGAAAAGAAGCTACACTTCGAAATATTACCATTGACGGTGGCGGAGAAAATGACGGAAAAACCAGAGAATCTCTAATTAAGGTTTCCGGCAATCTAAATATTGAAGAGGATGCCATCCTAGAAAACAATTTTGTAACCGTTACCGAAGGAATCGATGCTAACGGAGGTGCCATCTACGCGATCTCCGATACCAAAAAGGTTGTCATTAACATGACCGGCGGAATTATCCGGAACAATAGCGCTTTCTTCGGCGGCGGAGTATTTTTATTAGATAATACCACTTTTAATATGTCCGGCGGAGAAATCAGAGAAAACAAGGCTATTTCCCCAAATACCTTTAACGGCAATCCCTTTGTAAGTGGTGGCGGTATCTGCGCATACCGAAGTTCCACCATTAACTTAAGCGGCGATGCTCAAATTGCGGATAACTACTGTCATGAGTATGGAGGCGGTATTGCACTTGGTTCCATCATTGACGTTACCGAAGGGAATACCTTAAATATGACCGGCGGAACCATCAGCGGAAACAAAGCAGGAGCAAGCGGTGGCGGTATATTTATCCAGTGCGGACTGTCTACCGGAAATTCCGTTGCCAACATTTCCGAAGGAAAGATTATTAACAATGCCATGACCGGTGAAGGCTATGGAAACAAGCATTTTGGCGGCGGCGGTATCTACGTAAACGGTAAGGCGGAAATCCTTCGCGGTAAGCAGGGGGTTTTAAACCTGACCAATGCTTTGATTACCGATAATACCGCAAAGACTGAAGGTGGCGGATATGCTTCCTGCCCCACTTCCAACACAGGAATCAATGTAAAAAACGGTGTTGCCATCTTTGGAAACCATTCTGAAAAGGCACAGGACATCTATATTGAAGCGGGATATCGCTACGGTTATGTAAGTAGTGGTTCTCCAAAGTACGCTATCTCCTCCTTTATGCTGGGTGGAACTCCCTATAACTGGAAAAATGATGAAAATGAAGAGCTTCCCATTAACAAGTTAGAGGGTGAGTTAAGTTCTGCCACAGGGGAAATCTTAGGATTACACACTGACGTTACTGAGGACGCTGAGGCGGAAGGCTTGGCCAAGGTCATCATTTCCGGAAATACCTCTGCTACCCGTGGTGGCGGAATCGGCTCCAACGGAACCGTAAACACCGGAGAAAAGAAGGTCATTTCCATCAAGGTCAATAAGACCTGGAAATACGACAATCCGGAAACCCGTCCTACCAGCATTATCGTAGAGCTTTATCGCGTAAATAAAGAAGACCCGGCAAATCCCATTTACATCGGCCAGGAGACCATGACCGAAGCCGATAATTGGAGCATTAGCTTTAAGAACCTTCCAAAGATTGATGAAAATGACGAACTTTACCAGTACACCATTAAGGAAAAAGGCGCTGAGGGGTATTCTGTGAAAATGAGCGGAAATCAAACCAGTGGATTTAAGCTTGTAAACGTTCCCGGAATCGTTCTTACCGTAGAAAAGAAGTGGAACGGCGAAAGTGCAAATCAGGTGGAGATTAAACTTTTGGCAGATGGCGCTACCAAGGAAAAGGTAACTCTTACCGAAGCTGATCAGTGGAAGCACAGCTTTGTAAATCTTCCCAAGTTTGACGCCAATGACGGACACGAGATTGTTTACACCGTAGAAGAGACGGCATTAAGCGGATATACC
>CALIEL010000160.1 GCA_938022235.1 Oribacterium parvum | reverse complement strand
CCGCTAAACGGCAAATCACTTCTCCTGCATAGGCATGGGGAGTTTTCCCTCGATCGGTTAGCTCCAAACCTTTGATTCCGGAAAAACCTTCACGTTCCAACTTCTCCATCAAAAGCAGGTCCAGATCCTCAGAATTTTGAAATCCTCTTTGAATCTGAAATGCCGGGGTAGCCTTTCCGATATCATGTATTGCCCCAATAAACATGGTCAAGGATTTAGCGGCATCTTCTTCTATCTTCATGGAATTGGCAATATATATTCTTTGTCCCTCTGAAAGCCAGTGTTCCCATAGAAGTCCCATTATCTCCCTTGTGTCTTCCAGATGTTGCTTTAAAGACAGCCAGTAAAAAATGCCATCCTTTTCTTTCTTTTTCGCCCAAAGTTCTAAACCGCTCCGCATAATTCTACAAATTCCTGTTCTCTGTTTCAGTATAAGCAACCCTATTAATTTAGTTGCATACTCATTGTTTTTTATGCATTTTTCATTATTATTTTGTTTATATTTGGAATAATTATAGCACTTTTTACAATTCAAACAAGAAGAAGCAAAGAGCCTCTTCATTGTTTTTTCCGTCGTTCCTCAACTCTTCGTACAGAACCATATCCGAATATGGAGTATAGGAGATTACTAACACCCTTGGTATAATGAATACCAAGAATTCTATCGCTCTATACTATTCTATTTTCTCTACCACCATTCTCATTCTATCCTTTTGAAAGGAGCTGTTCTATGTCTAAAAAGAGTAACAATTTAAAATTCTCTACAGAACTGGATTTAAAGCGAAGGTTCTTAGCCGAACTTATTCTCATGGACGATATTTTTATGCGAGTTGTTTTAAAGGATGTAAAATGCACGGAATTTATTCTCCAAACCATTTTGGAAAAACCGGAACTAAGGGTGAAAAGACAAAGTATTCAAAGCGATTTAAAGAACTTGGAAGGACGCTCTTTGGTTCTTGATTGCCTTTGTACGGATAAAAAGGGAACCATTTACAATATCGAACTCCAAAATGACTCTCTAGGTGCCAGCCCAAAACGAGCACGCTATCATTCCGGACTTATAGACATGAATATTTCAAAAAAAGGAAAATCTTTTGATTATTTACCGGAAAGCTATGTTATATTTATTTGTGGTCGAGATGTTTTGAAAGGGGATAAACAAATCTATCACATTTCCAGAATCATTAAAGAATCCGGAGAAGATTTTCCCGACCAAACCAATATTATCTATCTCAATACCAGTAAAAGTAGCAGCAACGACTTAGGAAAATTAATAGAAGATTTCTATACTGCAGATCCTAAAAAAATGCATTCGAAAACACTTGCCAAGAGGGTTTCAAAGCTAAAAATTGCAGAGAACTTAGAGAAAGGAGACGAAAAAGCCATGACTACATACTATGATCGTTTAAAGAGACAATGGAAAAAAGAAGGAACAGAGGAAGGAATGGCTAAGGGAATGGCTAAGGGAATGGCAGAAGGACTCGAAAAAAGTGAGGACACCATGGCTAAATTGATGGGAATCTTGGTCGAAGAAGGACGTATCGATGACCTCGCCAAAGCTTCCAAAGATAAATCCTATAGAAAATCTCTCTTGAAAGAGTTTCAGTTAATTTAAGTGAAGACAATAAGTTGAAAAAAGAATATAATCTTTTCATATTTTACCTGTTGCAAATAAGACATCACAGGCAGTATTCCCATTACGCATACAGAATAAGATGTTATGTGCTTCGCTCAGATTACGCGTAAAAAGCACTGTACTTCCCTGTTTATTGGGATGGTACAGTGTTTTTAGGTAAAAGACTCTCTTTCTAAGAAAAGAATCGTATGTCTCTAATATCTTTGTAGTATCTCTTTAGCATCTCTTTTTAGGAAAATAGCGTGATAAATATCCTAAGTTTCCTAAAACTCAAGCTGTCTCTTTACCTGTTCCTTGTGTTCCGCCTTGATTTTCTTCAAGGTCTCCGGCTGCTCCAGAAGCTCAAGAGCCGTAAAGGCCAAGACCTTGGCACCGAGTAAAATAGATGCAAGACCAAGGCTCGAGCAGGATGCCTTCACAAATTC
>CALIEL010000159.1 GCA_938022235.1 Oribacterium parvum | reverse complement strand
GGTCTTACAGGACGTAAAATCATTGCCGACACCTACGGTGGAGCCGCTCACCACGGCGGCGGAGCATTTTCCGGAAAAGACCCTTCCAAGGTAGACCGTTCTGCTGCCTATATGGCCAGAAAGATTGCGAAGGATTTGGTTTCTGCCGGAAAGACCGACAGATGTGAGGTACAGCTGGCCTATGCCATCGGTGTGGCGGAGCCTGTATCCGTTTATCTGGACTGCTTCGGTACCGAGCATGAAAATGTTGGGGACCTTTGGCGTTCCGTACTCGAAAAGTATGACCTTACCCCAAAGGGTATTATTTCCAACTTAAATCTTTTAAATACAGACTATAATCTGGTTTCTTCTTACGGACACTTCGGTAAGGAAAACCTGCCATGGGAAATCTAAGCAAATGTCTAAGGATTTATATTTCACAGAAAATAAAACTAAGAGCGGAAAGTCCTTTTTAGGCGCCCTCTTTCAGAAGGAACAAAAGCTTGTAACAGAAAAAGGCAGTCCCAAAAGACTGCTTTTTTCTCATCATTTTTTTCCACTGATTCTTTTCGGAATGGTCTTACAATGCCTTCTGTTTCTTTTCCCCGTCTTGCTCTACAGCTATAAAAGTCCGAAGCTTTTGCTGCCCACTTCGCCCCTACTGTCCCTTTGCTTCTTTTTCACAGTCCTTCCCTTACTGTATGGAGGGCTGGGACTTTTGGCTTCCTACGCCAAGAAACTGGCAGTGTTTGAGCTGTTTCGTAAGGGGACTATAGTGATATTTCTTCTTTCACTACTCTCTTCCCTTCCCCTCTTTCTTCACCCCCTCTACTGCTCAAGGACTTCCGCTCTTCTATCCAAGGCAGAGGTTCAAGAGGCGGATTTTCTGCATTCCTACAGCGAAAATCTTCCGGACAGTTCCCGGGAGGCTATAGAAAAAGCCCTTAATATTTTCCCGGAGACCTCCCTATATGAAATGAGCTTTTTTCATTACGGAGAGGGAAATACGGAACAATATCAGTACCAGTTCTACTTTTCCATTCAGGATGTGAAGGAGGGCATTGCACTATTAGAAAACGCTTTGAACTTCCAACAAAAGGTGGAAGAAGAGAGCATTTTCTACGGAAATGGAAGACTATCCGAAGCAATGTATTTTGACATCAGCATCGATAAGAAAAGCGGAAAGACGGAATTTAGCTTTAGCAATCTTCCTTTTTAAAACAGATTTATAACAATCAAAAACGTTTTCCGTACAGTATAGGTCTGAAAGTGGGGCACGCTCTCGCTAGCTTCGCCACGTAGGGGATACTAAGCGAAAAACTTCGTTTCTCTTGTTTTTCGCAAGTACCCACGGGCTCAGACTACCCCTTTTTCAGACCTATACTGCAGGAAAACTATTTATTATTCTGATTGCTCTTAAATGCTTAAAAAGGAAGATTCCTATACGCATTATTCCGCTTCTGCCGCTCCGGCATCCCCCTCATTATCCATAGCAAAGAAATGAAGATGAAGAATTACCTTCGCTGTCTTTCCTTTAATGATTAAATCCGGAAAACTTAGTTCTACGGTAGTATTTTTTTCTTCTTCCCCTTCTCCGTTTTCAGAATTTCCATCATCGGAAACTTTTTTCTCTGTCTTATCGGGAATATAGCGTAATTCCACCTTTACAGACTTTTCATTTTCATTCTCCGCTTCTCCAAGCAGTAAAGACGGATTTTTTTCGATTTCATCAAAATAATCAAGATTTACATCCCCGTCCTTTTCAAGAACTTCTCCGGAAAGAATGGCTTCTTTTTCCAGATGGATTGTGTCTTCCAGAATATACTCCCCATCATAAAGAAGTTCTACGGAAGCAGGGATTTTTCCTTCATCCATAACTTCTTTTAATTGAATATCCTTATATCTCCAAGCATCATAGTCTTTTGGAAGCTGTTTATCATCTAATTGGAAATCCCAAACAGAGCGATTTGCATCATACACTCCCTCCGTCAGGACCTTTCCTCCCCGAAGCAACTCCGCCTTGATGATGTCTTTCCCCGTTTCTACAGCACGGTAAACAAAATGATCTTTATCTGTTGGAAGGGTTTTCACCTCTCCATTTTCATAGGTCAGGCGAATCTCATCCGCATAAGCCCACCTATAATCCTTTTGCACCTGAATAAAACTTGGGAGCTTAATCAAAGAGTCTTCGTTTTGGAAATATACCGGAAAAGTTGTTCCAATTTCCGGTAAGGGGCTTCCCTGTTCTTTATCCACGGTAATGCCATGCTTTGCAAAGTCTGCATAAGGAACATCCTGTCTGCTTCCGTCTGCAAAATGTAGGTCAAGAATGGTGTCAGAAAGATCCAAGCTATCCCCTACTGCTCTGGCATTTGGCTTTCTTGTAAAATCAAAATAGGCAATTTTTTGTTCTTTTTTGTCTTTTTTCAGCTTTCTAGAACGGGCAAGAGCATTATCCACTGCACTGACCTCGCCCAATGTGGACTGGGTTGCAGAAGCTACCGCATCATAGGCTTCGCCCTTTTTCTCCTTCAGGTTTTTCTCCAGTTCTTTTACATCCTCTAAGCCTTTGAGATAATCAAAGATCTTAAAGGTCTTGTCCTGATAGCTGTCATCTTCCGTGTATTTCACATTGCTAACTTCTGCAATCTTGCCGTCTTTAATGCTGACTTTTACGATATCCGGACCGCTTTGCTCATAGTATCTTGACCAAGTTCCCGTACCGTAGAAAACACCATCTGCAAGCAAGGATTCCGCCTTCTTATCCGGATTTTCTTTTCCTGTTTCCACTTTAGAATTTTCTGCTTTAGAATTCTCCTGAGGCAGTTCAGTCTTGGAATTTTTCTTATCTTGCTCACCCACTCCGCTAGAGGAAGCTCCTGCATTTCCGCTTGCTCCGGCATTGCTTTCATTCCTGTTTATATTACCGCTTTCGTTACGTCCTACTCCACTACTACTTCTTCCGGAGTGACTGCGTGTAGAACTTGTTTTCTCCGGACGAGCTTCCGTATTATCAATCGTTCTGGAAACACCCTTTACATCGGATTTTTTTGTGATAAAGCCTTTTCCCTCAACAAACTGCACTACACCGTTTACCGTCCATTGTCCCTCTTCATTTACGGTATAACCGTCCTTGCTAATGCCGTTTTGCAGGAGAATTCCCTTTTTCTCGCCTTCTTCTTCAAAATAATAGCAATATCCGTCAATCCATTGCCAGCCTCTAAGCTCCTGTCCCTCTGTAGGGCTTCCCTCCCGGTTATCGTAAAAGCGATAGGCACCCTTACTGTCCTGATGCCAGCCTCTTGCCATAGCACCCTCTACCGCCTCATTTTTATTTTGAAAATAATAGTTAACGCCCTTAATTTCTTGGCTTCCCAGAAGCATCTCTCCGGAGTCCTGAGAAAGATAATACCAATTTCCCTTATCCAAAAGCCAATCCTTTACAGGCTTACCCTCTTTCTCATAGAACCATTTTCCGTTTACAACTTTCCATGCACCGGAATTTCCGCTTTCTGCAGCAAATGCTTTTCCCTGCACCAGAATTGTAGGCAAGACAAAAGCAAGGGATAAAATAACCCCTTTTGTCATCTTCTTCATTTTAAACCTCTTTCTATAAACTGTGATTTACGGCCTCACGTCCAGGTTTAATTTTCTTAACGCCCCTTACTATGCTTTCCGGTTTATCCAAAAATGAAGCTTAGTTCTTTGCTTTTCTCTGCCGGCATATTCTAAAAATGATAAGAAATCATTTGAATAGAAAAGTTAGTCGAACTCGCCCGTTTCAATTATTATTATTTAAATCGGTTAGCCATATCTACCCAATCAGTATATTGCTGTTTTTAAGAATAATAAATAAAATCTTCGTTATGAATATCATTAATAATTTTTATATTTTTTTCATATATTAAAAGAGCTCATACCCTTTACAAAGTGACAATGTGTTAGAGAAATCTTCTGAAAATTTCTTTAGAATTTGATATGGAATTTTCATTGTTATTCTCTCATCGTTTTTGTTATGATAATGTTAGTTAGATAGTTCTAACTCAATAGAATAGTAGAGCTGTCTAATTCTGATTTAATTGTTTAGTAGATTGGAAAATCTACATAAGGAGGAAGCGATGAGAGAGAATTTTCAAAATATTGATGGGAAGAAGTTAGAAATTGTTCACGAAATAAAGTCCGCCTATGATGAAGGTAAGATTTCCTTGGAAGAAGCCAGAAAAGCGCTGAAGGATAGAGTACAACACCTGGCCCCCTATGAAATTGCCATTATCGAGCAGGAAATGGTGGAGGAAACCGAAGACGAGTGCATTAAGGAAGATATTCAGGCCATGCTGGAGGTCTTCCAGGATGTTTTAGTCACAAAGGATCAAGAGCTTCCGAAAAATCATCCCATCTCCTGCTATCGTAGGGAAAATGCCAAAATGAAGGAATTACTGTTTTCTGTAGAGGAATTGGTACAGTATCCTGTCATTAAAAATCAATGGCTGGAACTTTACGAGGAATTGTTGAAATTCAAAATTCATCTGTCCAGAAAACAAAACCAGCTCTATCCGGTTTTGGAAAAGAAGGGCTTTACCCGCCCTACCACCACCATGTGGACGCTGGATGACTTTATCCGGGATGAGATTGCAGAGTGCTACAATCTTCTCTTAGAAGATAGGGAAGAAGAGTTTATCGGAAAGCAGGCAGAGCTTGTAGCGGATGTTCGGGATTTGATGGACAAGGAGGAAAATATCCTCTATCCCACTTCCTTAGAAATGATAAATGACGAAGAGTTTCGCTATATGGCTGAGGGAGACCGGGAAATCGGCTTTGCTTATATTACCGTTGAGCCGGAAAAATCTCCAAAGCAAAACATCTCCCATACCGCTTCTCAGAGTACCTCTCCCCTCTCCGGTCTTTCCTCTGCTCCCGGCTTTGCAGAAGAGCTTGCCGGTCTTCTAGGAAAATACGGCTTTAACAATAAAGAAGAAAAGTTGAATGTTACTACCGGTCAACTTACCCTGGAGCAGATTAATCTGATTTATCAGCATATGCCGGTAGATCTCTCCTATGTGGACGAAAATGAACTGGTGTGCTTCTACACCGACACCAAGCATAGAGTTTTTCCCAGAAGTAAAAATGTCATCGGTAGAGATGTAAAAAACTGTCACCCCAAGGCTTCTGTACATATCGTTGAAGAAATCATCCAGAAATTCCGTTCCGGCGAACAGGACAAGGCGGAGTTTTGGATTAATAAGCCGGATCTATTTATTTACATCATCTACTATGCGGTTCGAGATGAAAACGGAAAGTTCCGGGGTGTGCTGGAAATGATGCAGGATTGCACCCATATCCGTTCCTTACAGGGCTCTCAAACTCTTTTGACATGGGAGCAGCAGGAAAAGGGAGAAAGCAAGGAGACTTCTAAAGACGAAGACAAGAGGGAAGGCTCAGAGACTTCTGAAAATGTAGGCAATAAAGAAAGCGCAGGGTCTTTGGGAAACGAAGGAAATAGAGAAAGCACAGGGACTTTGGCAGCCGGCAAGCTGACGGAAATCAACGAAGACACCCTGCTAAAAGATATTTTGGAAGCGGATCCCAATGTAAAGACTCTCCTTTTCCGATTAAGTGACCGCTTTAAGGCCTTAAACACTCCTCTTGCTCGTATTATGATGCCGAAAGCCACGGTAAAGATTATGAGTGAACGGGCAGAGGTGGATTTGGATACCCTGCTTCGAGAGCTTCGGGAGTATTTTAAACTATGAGTATTCAAGGTTTACTCTTAGGCTTGGTTTGCTTTCTCTGTATAGGAGCTTTTCACCCCATAGTGGTATATGCGGAATATTACTTTAGTAAGAAAATAGCCTGGCTTTTTTTCTTAATCGGTTTATTCGCTTGTATCGCCAGCCTTTTTCTTCCTTCCCTTTTTTTCTCCGGAAGTCTGGCCATCTTCGGCATCTCCTGCTTTTGGAGTATCCATGAATTATACGAGCAGGAAAAAAGAGTGGAAAAAGGCTGGTTCCCGAAAAATCCAAAGAGAAAATTTTAGGATTATAAAGGAGTACCGTACGTTACGCGTACGGTACTCCTTTAGTTCTGGTACTTCTTCTTAATCCTGGTAGTTTACAATCTTGGCAAACTCTTCTTTAAGGGATGCACCGCCGATTAATCCGCCATCAATGTTTGGCTTGGACAGAAGCTCCTTGCAGTTTCCGGCATTCATAGATCCGCCATACTGAATACGAATCTTCTCTCCTACCGCCTGGGAATAGATTTCGCAAATTACCTTACGGATGTATGCACAAACCTCTTCCGCCTGCTCTGCCGTTGCAGTCTTTCCGGTTCCGATGGCCCAGATTGGCTCATAAGCGATAACGCACTTTCCGGCATCCTCCGCGGAAATTCCCTGGAAAGCCGCCTTAATCTGCATGGAAATCCACTCAAAGTAAATGCCCATCTCTCTCTGCTCTAAGCTTTCTCCACAGCAAATGATAGGGGTAAGCCCCTTTTCCAAAGCTTTCTTAGCCTTCTTGTTGATATCCTCATCTGTCTCATGGAAATATCCTCTACGCTCGGAGTGTCCCATGATAACATACTTTACTCCTGCATCCACCAGCATATTGGCGGAGATTTCTCCGGTGTAAGCGCCGGACTCTTCAAAATAAAGATTCTCCGCTCCAACGGAAATCTTGGAGCCCTGAAGCTTCTCTACCACAGGCACAATGTCGATAGCCGGTACACAGAAAACCACGTCCACCGCATCCGTATTCACCAAGGGAAGCAGTTTATCGCATAAAGCCTTGGCCTCTGTTACGGTCATATTCATCTTCCAGTTTCCGGCAATAATTTTCTTTCTCATCTTCTCACCTATTTCCTACAATTTCTATATATATTATGCATAATACTCTATATACTGATTTCTGTATTTACTGACTACTGTCCTTAAGGACATCTGTATATACTGACTTCTATGCATACGGATTTATCTGATTATTTATAGAACTTCTTACTTATTATTTGCAGCTGCAACGCCGGGAAGCTCTTTTCCCTCCAGGAACTCTAAGGAAGCTCCACCGCCGGTGGAAATATGAGTCATCTTATCTCCGAAGCCCAAGATATTCACCGCTGCGGCACTGTCTCCACCACCGATAATAGTAGTAGCCTCTGTCTCTGCCAAAGCCTTTGCTACTGCAATGGTTCCCTTAGCCAATACAGGATTCTCAAAAACGCCCATAGGTCCGTTCCATACCACAGTCTTTGCAGACTTCACCGCATTGGCAAAAAGCTCTGCAGACTTCGGTCCGATATCCAAGCCCAGCATATCTGCAGGAATTTCAGAAATATCCACGGTCTTTACTGCTAAGTTAGCATCATCAATAGGATCCGGGAAGCCTGCCGCACAAACCGCATCAACAGGAAGCAGAATTTCACAGCCTAATTTCTTGCCCTTCTCCAGCATTTCTTTACAGTAGGAAAGCTTCTCGTCATCCACTAAGGACTTTCCGATTTCATAGCCCATAGCCTTTACGAAGGTAAATGCCATTCCTCCACCGATAATCAGAGTATTGCATTTCTCTAAAAGGTTGGAGATTACATTTAACTTATCGGACACCTTAGCACCGCCAAGAATGGCAACGAAGGGACGAACAGGATTTTCTACAGCCTGTCCCAGGAACTGAATTTCCTTCTGCATTAAGTAGCCTACTACAGCAGGTCCGGAAATAAACTGGGTCACACCAACGTTGGAGCAATGAGCTCTGTGTGCAGTTCCAAAAGCATCATTTACAAAAACATCTGCTAAAGAAGCCAATTCCTTGGAGAAAGCCTCTCCATTCTTAGTCTCCTCCGCACGGTAACGAGTATTCTCCAGAAGAACCACATCTCCGTCATTCATCTTTTCTACTGCAGCTTTAGCATTTTCTCCTACTACAGTATCATCTTTGGCGAAAACCACAGGCTGTCCTAAAAGCTCGGAAAGACGCTTTGCTACAGGTGCTAAAGAAAGCTCAGGCTTTGGCTCTCCCTTTGGCTTTCCAAGGTGAGAACATAATATCACCTTTCCGCCATCAGCAATCAGCTTCTTAATGGTAGGAAGAGCTGCCACAAGGCGGTTCTCATCGGTAATCTTTCCTTCTTTTAAAGGTACATTAAAGTCACAACGGCATAAAACTCTCTTGCCTTTTACGGAAATGTCATCTACGGTTTTCTTATTTAACTCTGCCATACTTCTCTCCTTCTCTACTTCGGAAAAAGCCACCGGATCCACTCCGGCGGCTTTCCGCAAAAATCTATGCCTATAAAATTACTTTACAAACTTCTCGAAGTACTTAATGGTACGAACCATCTGAGAAGTGTAGGAGTTCTCGTTGTCATACCAAGATACAACCTGAACCTCATAAAGGTCATCTCCCACCTTGGATACCATGGTCTGAGTAGCATCGAAAAGAGATCCATAGGTCATTCCGATGATATCGCTGGAAACCAACTCTTCCTCTGTGTAGCCAAAGGTCTCAGGATCGGAAGCCTTCTTCATAGCAGCATTGATAGCTTCCTTGGTAACTTCCTGAGAAGACTTAACAACTGCGAAAAGGAGGGTTGTGGAACCTGTTGGAACAGGAACTCTCTGTGCAGAACCGATTAACTTACCGTTTAACTCAGGGATAACCAAGCCGATAGCCTTAGCAGCACCGGTAGAGTTTGGAACGATGTTGATAGCTCCTGCGCGAGCTCTTCTTAAATCTCCCTTTCTCTGTGGTCCGTCAAGAATCATCTGGTCTCCGGTGTAAGCATGGATAGTTGCCATGATACCGGACTGAATTGGAGCGAAATCATTTAAAGCCTTAGCCATCGGTGCAAGACAGTTGGTGGTGCAGGATGCAGCGGAAATGATGTTGTCCTCAGCCTTAATGGTCTCATGGTTAACATTGTATACGATAGTAGGAAGATCATTTCCTGCAGGTGCGGAAATAACTACCTTCTTAGCACCGGCCTGGATATGAGCATTTGCCTTATCCTTGGAGGTGTAGAAACCTGTACACTCAAGAACTACGTCTACGGAAAGCTGTCCCCAAGGTAACTTGGAAGCGTCAGCCTCCTTGTAAATCTTAATCTTCTTTCCCTTAACTTCGATATAGTCTTCTCCGGCAACTACTGTATCTTCATACTTATATCTTCCCTGAGAAGAATCATACTTTAAAAGGTGCGCAAGCATCTTAGGATCGGTTAAATCGTTGATGGCAACAATCTCTGTTCCTTCATGATCAAACATCTGACGAAATGCCAAACGTCCGATACGTCCAAATCCGTTAATCGCTACTTTTACTGCCATATCCTTTTCCTCCTACATAATAAATCATTTTAATTTCTTAAACAGCACGTTCATTCTATTGCAGGCAATGTGTTTTTGCAAGTACAAATGACGAAAAAACGCAAGTTTTCACCAAATGTTTACAGATTTCTAAAAAGAAAAATTAAATCATTATTAAAATAATTATTTTTAAATCTAATTCCGCTTTCTTGAAGTTCTTCCTATCATCCTTATTCCGGAAACCATAGCATAAAAAAAGAGTGGTAAAATCAAAATATATAGGTTTTCGGCAATATAGGTCTAAATATGGGGTAGTCTGAGCCCGTCGGTACTTGCGAAAAACAAGTGAAATGCAGTTTTTCGCTTAGTATCCGCTACGTGGCGATGCTAGCGAGAGCGTGCCCCGATTTTAGACCTATATTGCTTAGAAAACCATTTTGATTTTACCGCTCTTTTTTTTAAATCATCGTTTTCACATAACCCGCCACATTATCCGCATGATCGGAAATTCTTTCCAAGTCGGAAATGACATCCAGGAAAATTACACCGGCCTGAGGCACACAGTCCCCGGAGCTTAATCTTAGAATATGGGTCTCTCTCATATCCTCTTCCATCTCATCCACCTGATCCTCCAGATGAGCTGTCCTTACCACAGCATCCAAGTCATTGTTCTCAAAGGCATCAATACTGGCTTCAAAGGACTCCATAACCTTATTGGAAATCTTCTTTAAATCATCCTGACCGATTTCCGAGAAAGAGATATCGTGATCCTGAGCATACTGAGCCTGCTCCGCAATATTTTCCGCATGATCCGCAGCTCTTTCAACATCGGTAATAGTATTAAACATATTGGTCACTTCCAGCTTCTGATTCTCATTTAAAGAAAGATTTCCGATGTGAATCAGATAATCCGTCAGAAGCTTCTGCATATTATCAATGATTTTCTCTCTGGCATAAACCTCTTGAATTTCTTCCACCTTCTCTTCCAGTAAGATGCCCATGGCGTGAGAGATATTTACCGCCGTAATTCTGGCCATATTGACAACCTCTGCCTTAGTAGCGGAAATGGCAATAGCGGGAGATTCCAAAATACGCTTGTCCAAGTGCTGAATCAGATTCTTCTCCACCTCCGTGTAGTGGTTCGGATTCTCCTCATCCTCCTTATCCTGCTTACTCTCTCTAACCAAAGTTCCGGAAAGATTCACCAGTAGATCTCCAAAGGGGAATAAAACAACGGTACAGGATACGTTAAATATGGTATGGAAGAGGGAAATTTCTACAGGGCTTAGTTGTCCCTGGAAAAAACTCTTCATTGGAAGACTTAAAAAGAAAATAATAGCTCCGAACAAAATCGCACCGGTCACATTAAAGAGAAGGTGAATTACCGCCGCTCTCTTCGCGGTTCTGGAGGCTCCGGTAGAGGAAAGCATAGCTGTTACACAGGTACCGATGTTTTGTCCCAGAGTAATATAGAAGCCCGCAGCTCTCGGTACCGCACCGGATAAAGCCAAGGTCTGAAGGATGGATACGGAAGCTGCAGAGGACTGGATAATTCCCGTTACCACCGCACCGGTTAAAATACCAAGAATAGGATTTCCTCCCATTACCTGAAAGGCCTTCGCAAAAATAGGAGAATCCGCATAGGGAGACACGGAATCACTCATGAATTCCAAACCGATAAAGATAAATCCTACACCGATACAGAAATTGGCTACAAGATCATCTTTACCTTTTTTCCCGAAAAGAAGGCGGAAGGCACCCACTCCCACTAAGAGTGGTGCAAAAAATTCCGGCTTCAGAAAAGCCAAAGAAGAGCTGGACACCTGGGTTAAGGAAACCATCCAAGCGGTAATGGTGGTTCCGATATTGGCACCCATGATAATGCCGACAGACTGACTAAGATTCAAGATTCCGGCATTTACAAAACCTACCACCATAACGGTGGTTGCAGAGGAGGATTGCACAAGAGCTGTTATGGCTGCTCCTAAAACAACGGCCATCACACGATTTCCCGTTACCAAATTCAGGAACTTGGACATACGGGAGCTGGCGGCTTTTTGCATACCGTCACTCATCACCGTCATACCGTATAGAAACATTCCCAAACCACCAATTAAGCCAAAAAGGCTTCCGATGAATTCCATGATTCTCTTTTCTCCCCTTTTCTTTAGACCCGTAAAAAGACCGTTTCCTTCTACTCTTCTTATAGTCTATAACCTACCCGACTTCCCTCCTGAGAAATCCTGTAACGTAAAAAAAGCCAGTGTAAAAACACTTGGCTTAGTATACAAATACTTTCTTAAAAAAACAAGGAATTTCTCTTGAGTCAGGAGAGGGGCAGAGAAAACCCGCACTACAAAAAGCCTTGTTCCCAGCTTCCTACAATGTTTTTCAATGCCATATTCGTTCCTATCTCATTTCCTTATAAATTATCGGCCTATTTCAAATTCATATAAGAAGAGGATGTAAAAAATCAAAATAATTTTTTACATCCCCTTCTTGGAAAAATCTTATTCCTCTGAATCTCCAAAGCTATCTGTATAAGGAAGACCTGCATCCTGTACATCCTGCTTTTCTTCTCCAATGGGATAAGCCAGGAAGGAGTTCTTGTCCCACTGCACTACGCCGATGGAAGTCACTAATCCGCAAATAAAAGTGAACAACAGCTGTAAACCGAGATTCTTAAAATAATCTGCTTGCAAATTGGCCGTTTCCACAATAGCCACTACATTTTTAAACGTAAAAGACAGGCTGAGCTTTGTTCCCTCCATGCCGAACATATCCGGTGTAAAATATCGCTGAATCATTAATGCCCAATCCAGGCGGTTAATTAAGTACATAGCTGCCAGCATAATAATGGCGGAGATGATAATACCGATCTTTTGAATTCGACCGGCAAAAACTTTATATCCTCCCATAACCAAACCGCCCATGACTACACCGCCAAACCAGCTTACATAGCCCAACTGAGAAATACCGAGAACCACTGCCCCTGCTACCACTGCGCCTAAAAGAGCACC
This sequence comes from Oribacterium parvum, assembly GCA_938022235.1. Classification (GTDB taxonomy): domain Bacteria; phylum Bacillota; class Clostridia; order Lachnospirales; family Lachnospiraceae; genus Oribacterium; species Oribacterium parvum_A. The sequence goes on along the minus strand of CALIEL010000159.1, from coordinate 1,354 downwards.
TACTGTTCCCAATAAGATACTGCTTGATCCTCTAAGGGCAATCTTCTCCTGTTTTTCCTGAATTCCTCTTTCAATCTCCGCATATTCCGATTTTGTAATAATCTTTACTCCCTGAGCAAAATAGGTGGATACTCCCTGAGTAACGCCGCTGATTTCCGAACAATTCTGAAATCCCCTATCCTGCAGGAATCTGGCCAAAGCCGGTAAAATCTCTTGGAATCTTTTCACAGTACCGTCCTTGGTAAAGGCTCCGCCAAGGGTGAAAACCACACGATAATTTTTCTTGTTCACTCCTATAGTCTTTAAATATTTATTATACTCTTTTATGCCTTCAAAGTCCGCCTTTGTGGGCTTCTCGCCTCTGGTGACAGAGACATTCAGATAATATAGAGAGCCTTTATCCGCATTTGTAATCAGCATATCATAACCGCCGACCTCTCCCACTGCAGCATTACCGTTCTTATCATAATAAAACCCTAAGCCCTCTGCCAAAGTCTTCACTAAAACCATCTTTTATTTCCTCCGATATTTTTTAGAATCTTAATTTCTTAAGAATACTCCGTAAATTTTATGAACCTTCTCCATTATACAGATTTCCTCTAAAAAAGCCACTCTCTTTTTTCTACAAAAAAGGTCTGAAATCGAGACAGCTTGGAACGTCTCGTTTTCAGACCTTTACTGCAAAACTATTCTTTTATAAATTCTTTAAGGAGCCTATTTAAGAGGAAAATCCGTAGTAGATATTTACTCCCTTTACCAATCCATCTGCCAGATTGTTTAAGGTCTTTTCACCATGGTCGGAGACCTTATCTCCCAGCTCAATGTCTACAGAAGGAATGGTGGAATAGGAGGTTTGGGTTAAATCCATATCCATTCTTCCCTTTCCGAAAATCTTCACTCCCTGTCCCTTTAAACCGCTGATTAAGCTGTCTCCCAGCTTTTCGTGGTTCTGCCAGTTACTTGCCACCGGCTCCATCCTCTTTAATCCCTCCGGAACGGACATAAAGAATGCGCCCTTGTCCTTGGTGGTTGCATCCCAATGCATAGCAATGTGGGCATCCGCCTTGTTATTGGCTAAAACGGTACGGGCAATATTGTCCAGCTGAACATCCTCTTCACTGCGAATCATCAGCACATCATATCCCTCTGCCAGAAGCTTTTTCCCTAAAATATGAGCCATCTGCAATGTTACGGTAGCTTCTCTGGTGCCGTCCTGGAAGGTCATACCGGAGGACACTGCCGAAGCCGTAGTCACGCCTGCCGCATTGGTTCCGCCGGTTAACTTTCTGGTGCCGTCCGGATGGCAAAGGGTTCTCTGCTTCTCTCCCCCCTTGGTTCCGTGACCTGCATTTAC